>WGAH01000229.1 GCA_015489145.1 Deltaproteobacteria bacterium | reverse complement strand
CCCCTTCGCCGTCCTCGCCTCCGGCCACCCCCTCCGTCTCGAGGACCTCGCCCCCGGCGAGCACCAGCTCGAGATCCGCAACCCCGACCGCACCGTGATCTGGGCCCGCGGCACGCTCGACCTCCAGCCCGGCGACGAGCTGGTGCTCCACGTCGCCGAGGGGCGCCTGCCCGAGGTCTTCGGCCGCGCCGGCGCCTGGACGCCGAAGGGGTAGCCGGTGGGCCTGGGCCTGCGCTCGATCCGCTTCCGGGTCCTCGCCGTCTTCGCGCTGTCCCTGGCGGCGCTCACCGGCGCCCTCGGCTACGGCCTCGTGCAGATCCGCAACATCGGCGAGGGCATCGAGGCGGTGCGGAGCTGGCTGCCCCTGGCCGCCGTCGCCAACGAGCTGGAGGTGGTCGCCCGCCTCATGGACCGCGAGGAGGACCGCCTCACCCGCGACACCGAGCCGGTCCTCCCCCTCGCCGCCGCCCGCTCCAACGTCGCCTTCCACAGCTCGAGCATGGACGAGGCCCTCACCCGGGGCCGCGAGGCCGCCCGCCGGGGCCTCGACCGCGTCCACGCCCCGGCCGAGCGCATGGAGTTCGACGCCGCCCTCACCCTCCTCGACGAGGTGGACGCCCTGCGCCGCGACTACGTGGCGACCTTCGACGCCTGGGCCGACGCCCTCGACCGGGGGGACGCCGGCGAGCGCGCCCGCCTGCTGGCCCGCCTCAACGCCGTGCGCGCCGAGCTGGTGCTGAAGTGCGGGCTCCTCGGCGACATGGTGGAGGGCCGCATCGCCATCGTCAGCGCCCAGACCGCCCGCGCCCAGACCCGCGCCCTCGCCGTCGGCGGCTCTCTGGCCGGCCTCAGCGTGCTGTTCGCCAGCCTCCTCGCCTACGTCGCCCTCGTCACCCTGCGCCCCATCGCCCGCCTCACCGCCGAGGTGCAGCGCCTCGGCGCCGGCGACCACTCGACCCGCGTCGACGTGCGCGCCGACGACGAGGTGGGCGTGCTCGCCCGCGAGTTCAACGCCATGGCCGAGGCGGTGGAGGAGCGCGACCGCCGCCTCAAGGAGCGCGCCCGCGCCCTCGACCGCCTCAGCGAGCACCTCCGGCGGGTCATCGACACGATCCGCGCCGGCATCGTCGTCGTCGAGGAGGGGCGGGTCACGATGGCCAACCCGGCGGCGCGGCGGCTGTGGGGCGTGCGCGTGGGCGAGCCCCTGCCGCCGGCCCTCGGCGCGCTGGCTCCCGGCCGCTACGAGGCCGCCTCCCTCGGCGACCGCCTCGTCGACGTCGAGGTGGTGCCCTTCGGCGAGGCCGGCGCCCTCGTCGTCGGCGAGGACGTCACCGAGCGCGTGCGCGACCGCGAGCGCCTCGCCCGCAGCGAGCGCCTCGCCCTGGTGGGGCAGATGCTCGCGCAGATCACCCACGAGGTCCGCAACCCCCTCAACGCGATCAGCCTCAACGCCGAGCTGCTCGCCGAGGACCTCGCCGCCACCGAGCACGGCCCGCTGCTCGAGACGATCACCGCCGAGATCCGCCGCCTCGAGCAGCACACCGCCCGCTACCTCGACCTCTCGCGGGGCCGCGAGCCCGAGATCACCCCCGCCGACCCCCTGCGGCTCGCCGAGGAGGTCGCGGCCCACGACGCCCCGGCGCTGGCCCGGGCCGGCCTGCGGGTCGAGATCGCCGGCGACCCGCCCCGGGTGGTGGAGCTCGACGCCGACGCCCTGCGCCGCGCCCTCCGCAACCTCCTCCGCAACGCCGCCGAGGCCGGCGCCACCACCGCCCGCGTGGAGGTGCGCCACCTCGGGGATCGCGTCCGCGTCGTCGTCTCGGACGACGGCCCCGGCCTGCCCGCCGAGGCGGTGCAGCGGGTCTTCGAGCCCTTCTACACCACCAAGGCCCGCGGCACCGGCCTCGGCCTCGCCATCAGCCGGCAGGAGCTCGAGGACATCGGCGGCAGCATCGTCTGCCACAGCGAGCCCGGACGCGGCACCGTCTTCACCATCGAGGTCCCCGTGCGCGACCCGGACCTGGACGGATTGTCATCCGGGTGACATGGTGTCAGCAACGGGGCATCCGAGACAGGGGAGCAGCCATGACGGAACCGAGCGGCGGCATCGCCCTCCCGACGGGGCGGGCGCAGCCCATCGTGCTGGTGGTCGACGACGAGGAGGCGAACCGCCTCACCCTCGAGCGCATCCTCGTCCGCGAGGGCCTCGACGTGCGCCACGCCGCCGACGGCCGCACGGCCCTGCGCCGCCTCCGCGAGGACCCGCCCGCCGTCCTGCTCACCGACCTGAAGATGCCCGGCATGGACGGCATCGAGCTGATGCGGGCCGCCCGCCTCATCGACCCGGACCTCGAGGTCATCGTCATGACCGCCTTCGGCACGGTCGAGTCCGCCGTCGAGGCGATGAAGGAGGGGGCCTGGGACTTCGTGACCAAGCCCTTCCGCCGCAGCGACATCGTGCGGGCGGTGCGAAAGGCGATCGAGAAGCGGGCGCTGGTGGCCGAGAACCGCGCCCTCAAGGACGAGCTGGCCCGCGCCACCGGCGCCGCCGAGCTGATCGGCCGCGCCCCCGCCTTCCGCCGGGTGCTCGAGGAGGCCCGGCAGGTCGCCGACTCGATGGCCAGCGTGCTGATCACCGGCGAGAGCGGCACGGGCAAGGGCGTGCTCGCCGGCTGGATCCACCGGGCCAGCCCCCGCCGCGACCGGCCGATGATCACCGTCAACTGCGCCGCCCTCCCGGAAGCCCTGCTCGAGAGCGAGCTGTTCGGCCACGAGGCCGGCGCCTTCACCGGGGCGACGGGCCGCCGCGAGGGCCGCTTCGACCTCGCCCGCGGCGGCACCCTGTTCCTCGACGAGGTGACCGAGATGTCGCCCGTCGTGCAGGTCAAGCTCCTGCGGGTCCTCCAGGAGGGGGAGTACGAGCGCGTCGGCGGCACGCGCACCCTCCGCGCCGACGTGCGCGTGATCGCCGCCACCAACCGCGACCCCGAGCGGGCGATGCGCGAGGGCCGCCTGCGCGAGGACCTGTTCTACCGCCTCAACGTCGTGCGCCTCGACCTGCCGCCCCTGCGCGAGCGCCCCGAGGACATCCCGCTGCTCGCGCAGGCCTTCGTGCAGCGCTACGCCGCCCGCAACCGCCGGCCGATCCGCGGCCTGTCCCGCGCCGCCGTCGACGCCCTCAACCGCTGGCCCTGGCCCGGCAACGTCCGCGAGCTGGAAAACGCCATCGAGCGCGCCGTGGTGCTCAGCCGCGACGACCTCATCGACGTGGACGACCTGCCCCCGGCGATTCGCGAACACCTCGACGCGCCGGACCGCCTCGTCTTCGCGGTGGGCACGCCCCTGAAGGTCGTCGAGCGGCGCATGATCGAGGCCACCCTGCGCCACACCGGCGGCGACAAGGCCCTGGCGGCCAGCCTGCTCGGCATCACCGCCCGCACGATCTACCGCCGCGAGGCCGAGTGGCGCGAGCACGACGAGGCCCCGCGCCCCACCGCCTCGGCCGACGGCGACTGAGCCCCCGGGCGAAGCCGCCCGGCGCCGCGATCAGTCGCCTTCCTGGCGGGTCGCGGCGATGTCGGCGGTGGCGGCGCGCAGGTTGTCGAGCACCTTGGCGAAGGCGTCCTCCAGGGCGCGGCGGATCACCAGGTTGTCGACGAGCGGCCCGAGGATGCTGCCCGGGTCGTAGTCCATGCGAAGGGTGACCAGGGTGTTGGTGCTCGGCTTCATCGTGCGGAGGCTGTAGTGCAGCTCGCCCCGGGTGCGCCGGCCGGTGGTCTCGACCAGCACCCGCCGCCCGCCGTGGGAGTCGTCGGGGCCGACGATGCGGTAGCCCATGACCCGCCTGCGCGGCTTCGTGCAGAGGGTGAGCTCGAACTCGCCGGGGGCCTTTTCGGCCAGCTCCTGGAAGGCGCCCTCCAGGATGCGCCGGTGGTTGGCCGGGTCCGACAGCCAGCGGAACACGGTGTCCCGCCGCGCGCCCTCGATCAACACGTCCTTGGTCGTGACCGCCACGCCGCCTCCAGTCGCCGGGGATGCCGGCCCTCGGGTGTGTGCGGGCGATCCTAACCGAATCGGGAGGCCGGGCTTCGCGCCGCCCTCCCGGGACCGCGCGGCCCACGCGGTTAGGAGGCCGCCGCGCCGCCGCCGGCGCGAGGACGAGGAACCATGCTCGCCACCATCCCCTACTTCGACGTCCCCATCGTCCACCTCGGCCCCATCGTCCTCGACTCCTGGGCGGCGCTGGTCGCCCTGGGCTTCATCGTCGGCCTCGAGGTCACCCGCGCCCGGGGCATCCGCATGGGCCTCGACGTGCGCGACGTGGTGGACGGCGTCGTCGTCACGGTGGGCATGGGCTTCCTCGTCGGCCACCTCGTCCACGTCCTCGCCTACCACCCCGAGCAGCTCGACGAGCAGGGGATCATGGCGCTGGTGCGCGTGTGGGCGGGCTTTTCGAGCACCGGCGGCTTCATCGGGGCGATCATCGGCTCGGTGGTCTTCTTCAAGCTGGTGCGCCGGCGGCCCTTCTGGCCCCACGCCGACGCCATGGCCTTCGGCTTCCCCTTCGGCTGGCTGTTCGGCCGCCTCGGCTGCTTTTCCGCCCACGACCACATCGGCCGGCGCACCGACTTCTTCCTCGCCGTGGACTTCCCGAACCTCGCCTGGACCCACGGCCCGGGCCCGCGCCACGACCTCGGCCTGTACGAGGCCCTCTGGACGATGGCGATCGCCGCCGTCTTCTTCGCCCTCCGCAACCGCCCGGTGCGCCCCGGCTTCTTCACCGCGCTCTTCGCCACCCTCTACGCCCCGGTGCGCTTCCTCCTCGACTTCCTGCGCGCCGAGGACATCGAGGGCGCCGACGTGCGCTGGGCCGGCCTCACCCCCGCCCAGTACGGCATGATCCTCATGTTCCTCGCCGGCCTCACCGTCGCCTGGCGCCTGCGCCACGCCCCGGCGGAGGCCCCCGGCGAGGACGCGCCCGACGGCGAGCCGGCGGAGGCGGGGGCCGGCGAGGACGCGCCCGGCGCCGAGGCCCCGGAGACCCCTTCCGGCCGGGACGCGCCCGAGGCCGAGGCCTCCGACGACGCGTCCGCCTGATCAGGGGCGGCCGCGCTCGTAGGCCGCCTCCATCGCCAGGGCCTCGGCCAGGTCGACCTGCCCGTCCTCCACGGCCTGCTCGACCCGCGCCGCCAGCTCGGCGACGCCGACCATGCCCGCGCGCCCTTCCGAGGCGTCGGCGAGGCAGCGGTCCACGACGGCCATCGCCTGGTCCCGCGCCTCGCCCCGCGCGGCCTGGAGGAGGGCCTGCGCCTCCTGGCAACGCTGCACGAGGGCGGCGTCGACGGCGGGCCCCCAGGCCGAGCAGGCCGCCGCCACCGCCGCGCCGATCAGCCACCACCCTCGCCCCACGCCGCCTCCCCGCGGGGCCGGCGCTCCACCGACCTCGCCATGATGAGGTCGTCGCGCAGCCGGCCGTCCGCCTCCTGGTATTCGCCCACCCGCCGACCCTCCACCTCGAAGCCGAGGGAGCGGTAGAGCGCCACGGCGCGGGCGTTGTCCTCGAAGACCGCCAGGCTCAGCTTCCGCATTCCCGGGTTCGCTTCCGCCCAGTCCACCGCCGCTTCGAGCAGCGCGCGCCCGAGCCCCCGGCCGCGGTCCTGCCGGGCGACGAAGACCTCGAGCCGGCCGACGTGGCGCGTGCGCCGCAGGTGGCCCGCCCGCACGGTGCACACGCCGGCGAGGCCGCCGTCCGCCTCGCGGCGGGCGACGAGGTACAGGCCGTCGTCCCGGCCGGCGTAGCGCAGGATGACCCGCGCCTCCTCGCCGGCCCGGCCGCGGTACTCGCCGGGCTCGGTGATGAAGTAGCGGCCCTCCTCCAGCACCGCGCGGAACAGGGCCACCACGTCGGCGGCATCCTCCCGCCGCGCCTCGCGCAGGCGGTAGGCGGCACCCCCCAGCCCGACCCGGCGGTCGAGGGGACGGCGCATGGGCATGCGGCGGGACTCCACGGGCGCACCTCCGGCCCGCATCCTACCCGGCGCGAACCGCCGGGCGCCGGCTCAGAAGGCCGGCCCCGAGGTCGGCGGCGCCGCGCCGGCGTTCGCCCCCGTCATGCCCTCCATGCGCGCCTCGAAGGCCGACAGCGTGCTGAGCGTGCCCATCGCCCGGGCGCGCTCCACCGCCGGGTTTCGCAGCACCCGCCGGGCGAGGCCCAGGGCCTTGCGCGCCACCTCGCCGGCCGGCGCCATGTAGTCGCTGGTCATCACCTTCACGACGCGCTCGTCGATGAGCTTCTCGAGCAGGGGCGAGGGGAAGCGCCCGCTCTTGGCGAGGAACAGCAGGGTGTTGGTGTAGCTGTCGTGGCGCTCGAAGAACATGCGGTCGTAGATCTCGGCCTTCTCGTCGCTGATGAGGCCGTCCCGCGAGGCCAGCGTGTGCAGCGCCGTGCCCGGGTAGTAGATCACGCTGAACACCTGCAGCCGGTAGGGCTTCGGGAGCCGCGCCACCAGGCGCAGGGTGTTGAGCTTGTCCTCCATCGTCTCGTAGGCGAGGTCGTAGATGATGTCGTACTGCGGCGGCGCGGTGCGGTCGGCGTACTTCGCGAGGATCTCGGCGGTGCGGAGGATCTTCTCGTTGCCCATCGTCGAGCGCTTGAACATCTTCTGGATGCGCGGGCTGCCGTGCTCGATGCCCATCTGGATGCAGTGGAGCCCGGCGTCGACGAGGGCCGCGTACTTCTCCTCGGTGATCGTGCCGGGAGATCCGAGCAGGTAGAAGGGGTCGCCGATGCGCCGCTTGTACTCGGCGGCGAAGTGCTGGATGTCCTCGAGCGAGCGCCCGAAGAAGCTGTCGTCGCTGAACCAGAAGAAGTCGATGAAGGGGTAGGCGCGCTTGACGCTCTCGAGCTCCTGCATCACGTGCTCGACCGAGCGGTAGCGCACGTAGCGCTGGCGCTTGTAGAGGTCGCGGTAGAAGGAGTTGCCGCAGTAGGTGCAGGCGTGGGGGCAACCGCGGCCGGTCATCGTCTGGTAGCCGGTGCGGCCGAACATGCGGCTGACGGTGCCGTTGTGCAGGTAGCGGCGCAGGAGGTCCTTGCTGACGGGCTGCAGCTCGCCCTCGAACAGCACCCAGTGCCCGTCCAGCGAGAAGTCGGGCCCCGGGTACTCGTCGAGGTCCTGCTGCAGCGAGCCCACCGGGTTGCGGATGACCTTGTCGCCCTGCTTCCAGATCAGGGAGCGGATGTCGTGCAGGTCGTCGGCGCGGCCCTGCTCGAGGCGCTCGACGAGCTGCAGGATCAGGTCCTCGGCGTCGCCCACCGCCACGTAGTCGGCGTGGTGGATGCACTCGTCCGGGCGCACCGAGGGGTGGAAGCCGCCCCAGATCACGGGCATGTCCGGGCGCCGGGCCTTCACCGCCCGGGTGATCTGCTTCGCGGTGTCGAAGTAGTGGGTCATCAGGGTGATGCCCACCATGTCGCAGTCACCCACGATGTCGAGCATCTGCTCGATCACCTCGGGGGGGTAGCGGTCCTCCGACATCTGGACGTGGTGGCTCTCGCCGTCGCCGGCGAAGTCCGGCATGCACAGGAAGCGCGTCTCGTGGCCGGCGCGCCGGAGGACGGACGAGAGGATGCGCAGCCCGTAGTTGGTGATGTCCGGGTACGGGCTGATCAGGGCGATCTTCATGCGCTTCTTCCTGGGGCTGGCGGGGCTGGCTGGAAACGGCCGGGAGATCCCGACCGCCTCCCTCGACGCTACCCGCGCCCTGGGGGGGCGTCAATGAAAACCGCTACCAGGAAGCGTCCTTGCGGCGGATCTCGGCGACCACGTCGTCGTCGAGGATGACTTCCTTCTCGAAGAAGCCCACCGCCTTGTAGGCGGTCTTGCTGTCGGGGGTCCACACGAGGATCGTGCCGTCGGGCTGCTCCTCGAAGCGGTAGATCAGCATCTCGGACCGCTCGGCCTTCCGCCCCGGCAGCTTGCGGCGGTCGAGGGGAGCGCCCCAGGCCATGTAGACCATGTCCTTGGTCCAGCCCTCCTGCACGTCGCCGGCGACGATCTTCTCGCGGATGTGGGGCTCGTACTGGTAGAAGCGGTCCCACAGCCCGTGCTGCTTGAGCCAGGCGTCGCGCTCCTCCTCGGTGGGCAGCTTGAGGTACTCCTTCTGCTGGTCCTCGGTCATGAAGACGCGGAGCGCGTAGTAGTGGTCGAACTCCTCGTCCGACAGGTCCTTGATGTGGCGCTTCCAGCTACAGGCCTGGAGCGCGACGAGCGCGAGGACGAAGGCGAGCCGGCGCATGGTGACCTCCCCGGGCTCCCGATAATCCGTTCCCGGCCCGGCGACCCGTCCCGCAACACCCGCCGGGCGGGGGCCCTTCCCCGCCGCGCCGCCGGGGGATCAGAAGGCGACGAACAGGACCACGCCGCCCGTGAGCATCACGGCCGCCGCCGCGCCGGTGGTCCAGGTGAGGCGCCGCACCGGCACCACCTGCTCGTCGAAGTAGGTGTTGGCGCGGTCGGCCAGGGCCGGGTCGTTGGTCGCGTTGGCCGCGTCCACCATGTTCTGGTAGTTCTCGTAGACGTTCGCCGTGGCCTCGTAGGCCATGAAGGAGACCGCCGCCGAGGCCATGCCCCCGGCGCCGAGCACCGCCCCGGCGACCTTGGCGGCCTTGCTGCCGCGGCGCCCGGGGGGCTGGAGGGGCTCGGTGGGAAGCGGCTGGGCGGCGACCTCGGCCGGGGCCGCCGCCGCGGGCTCCCGCTCCAGGGCGATGTCGAAGCGCACCTCCTGCCCCTCCTCGGCGACGAACTGCTCCCGGTGGACGCGGTAGCCGTCCCGGTCGACCTCGAGCAGGTGCGGGGTGGCGAGGATGCTGCCGTCGAAGTTGCCGACGGACAGCTTGTGATCGTCGAGGACCACCGCGGCGTCCGGCGGGTCCACGGTCACGACGAGGCGCGCCTTTCCCAGGGCGTCGAGGCGAAGCGGCAGGACGAGGTCCTGGCCCGGGCCCACCTCGACGTTGACGAAGGCGGACTGGTAGCCCGGGTAGCTCGCCCCGACGGAGTGGGTGCCGCAGGACACCTCGATGGGATCGCCGATGGCGCCGGTGGCGGGCTCGTTGTCGATCGTGACGTTCGCCTGCGCCGGCTCGGTCTCGATGACGAGGCGCCCCGGCATCGGCTCGAGGTCGAGCACCACGTCCACCGCCTCGCCCACCTCGACGCGGGTGTCGGCGCGCTCGCAGCCGGCGACGACGGTCACCTCGTGCCAGCCCGGGGCGAGGTCCGGCACCACCGCCGGCGTGGTGAGGCCGGTGTCCTCGCCGTCGACGATCACCTTCGCCCCGTCGCGGTCGGCGGACACGCGCAGGGGCCCGGCGGCGCGGCCGGGGAGCGGAGCCAGGGCGAGCAGCAACGCGCCCAGGGGGAGGCTGGCCTTTGCCTGCATGCGGGTCCTCACGAGCCGGAAGGTCACGGGCGAGAGCATGCCACGAGCGAACTCAGAAGTATTCGATGCCGACCGTGCCGTACACCCCGAAGCCGGCCTGGGCCCGCAGCAGGCCGTCGTCGTGATCGAGGACGGTCTCGTCCTCGTCGAAGGCGACCACCGTGACGAAGACGATGGCCTCGTAGTGCCAGTCCAGCCAGCCGTCCCCCTCGTAGACGATGGAGTACTCCAGCGACTCGAAGTAGGAGGAGGGGATCTGGAAGTCGCCGTCGTCGTCGGCGTAGCAGATCGCCACCGTGTCGCCGTTGTCGTCGGTGACCACGAAGCGCAGGTAGTCGGCGCCGACCGGGGTCCAGCGGAAGACCACGGCGTCGCGGCTCACCGAGGGCGTGGCGTCGGTGGCCATGGGGGGATCGTCGATTTCCAGGGTGGGCGGGGTGCGCGCCACCGCGTCGAACTCGAGCGCCGGGGCCGCGGCGGAGGCGGCGGCGGCGAAGCCCACGTCCTCGTCGGGGGCGTAGGACCAGGTGACGCCGCTGAGGTCGCTGTAGGTGCCCGACCCGCCCTTCGGCAGCGCCACGCTGTGGCCGGCCGCCCACATCTCGACCTGGTCGGGCCCGGTGGTCACGGCGGTGAGGGCCGGCGCCGAGGCCGACGGCTCGCAGGAGTTGCGCTCCCGGGCGTAGAGGTCGGCCGGCCAGGCGTCGGCGGGCTCGATGAAGGCCGCCCAGGTGCTCACCATGAGGGCGTCGTCCTCGCCCCAGTAGCTCGGGTAGGCCGGCCGGTAGTAGATCCACGTCGCCAGCGCGGTGGCGAGGCCCCCGGCGTCCTCCCAGTAGGTGAAGGCGTCCGGGAGGGACGCGGTGGCGCCGCCGGAGGCCACCTCGACGGCGACGGTGCCCGCGGCGTTCGGGGGCAGCTCCACCACGAGGGAGTCGTCCCGCACGTCGAGAACGGTGGCCGCCTGCCCTCCGAACCAGGCCGCGGCGGTGTCCGGGTCGAAGGGCCCGCCGCGGCCTGGTTCGGAGGGCAGGCGGCCACCGTTCTCGACGTGCGGGACGACTCCCTCGTGGTG
>WGAH01000228.1 GCA_015489145.1 Deltaproteobacteria bacterium | reverse complement strand
GGGGTGACGCGCCGCAGGATCTCGCGAACCTGGAGCACGTCGACGGCCCAGGTGATGGACCCCAGGCGGAAGCAGGTCCAGAGCCGATCCCTCATGCCGCCTCCTCCTGCCGGCGACGCCAGGCCGCCGCCACCGCCGCGAGCACGTCTCGTCGATGATAGCGGTTGGCGACGGCGTCGAACCCGGTTTCGGCCAGGCGCGCCCGTTCCGCCGCGCCGGTGAGCGTCGCCAGGGCGACGAGCGGCAGGCTGCCGAGCTCGGGGTGGTCGCGCAGGCGCTCGGCGATGGAGCCGCCCTCGAGGTCCTGCACCCCGACCCCGCACAGGAAGGCGTCCCACGGCTGGCGCTGGAGGCGTTCCCAGGCCGCCGCCGCGTCGCCCACGCGCTCGACCTGCGCCCCGGCCAGGGCGAGGGCGGCCTCCAGGAGCGCGCTCGCCACGGGGCTGGACTCGGCGACGAGCAGGCGCATCCCCGACAGGGCGTCGCGGTCCTCGCCCGCGAGGTCGGGGGCCGCGCGGTCGAGGAGGGCGAACAGGTCCAGCAGGCGCACCGGCTCGCCGTCCACCAGCACGGAGCCGGGCACGACCGGGGGCTCGGCGCCCTCGGGGTGCAGCTCGGAGCGCACCTCGGGGGTGGCGCGAATCGCCCGGGCGGCGATGCCGACGAGGTGGTCGAGGCCCCGGGGGACGAGGAGCAGCAGGGTTTCCGGCGCCCCGGCCGCGCCGTTCAGCGCGACGTGCGCCCCGAGTCGCAGCACCCGGAGCGGGCGCTCGCGGCACATCGCCACCTCCTCGGTTCCGACCCGCTCGATGGCGGCGACCTCCACGCGCTCGATGCGCTCGACGAGGGCCAGCGGCAGGGCGAAGCGGTCGCCCGCCTCGGCCTCGAAGATCACCAGGGGCTCGGCCTCGGCCCGGCGCTCCTCCGCCTCCTCCCCGGCGGCGCCGCCGGCCGTGGCCCCCACGCCGGCCTCGCGGGCGATGCCGGCCGGGTCCAGGATCATGGCGATGGCGCCGTCGCCGAGGATCGTGGCGGCGGTGAAGCAGGCCGTGCCGCGAAGGAGGCTCGGGAGGGGCTTGACGACGATTTCCTCGGTGTCCTCGATCTCGTCGACCAGGAGCGCGAAGCGGGCCGCCGCGGATCGCAGCACGACCAGGCGCCCGCGCTCGGCGGCGGCTCCTTCGGCCAGGGCGAGCACCTCGGCGAGGGAGGCGACGGGGAGCAGCCCGTCGGCTTCCCGCAGCACCCGGCGTCCCTCGACCTCCCGCAGGGCGTCGCGCACCTCCTGGGACTCGAGGCCCAGAACCCGCTCGACCGCCGCCTGGGGCACGACGAAGCGCCGCCCGGCGGCCCGCACGATGAGGGCCGAGACGATGGCGAGGGTGAGGGGCAGCTTGAGCGTGAAGGTGCTGCCGAGGCCCGGCTGGGTGGCGACGGCGATCTCGCCGTTCAGCGCCTCGATGTTGGTTCGCACCACGTCGAGGCCCACGCCGCGCCCCGAGAGCTGGGACACCTGCTCGGCGGTGGAGAAGCCGGGCTGGAAGAGCACCGACAGCACGCGCTCCTCCGGGGCCTGCTCCGCCTCGGAGGGCGACAGGAGCCCGCGATCCACGGCCTTGCGCCGCACCGCGTCGAGGTCGATGCCCCGCCCGTCGTCCGCCACCTCGATGTGGACGAGGCCGTCGCGCTGGGCGGCGCGCAGCGTGACGGTGGCGACCCGGGGCTTGCCGGCGGCCTCGCGTTCCTCGGGGCGTTCGAGCCCGTGGTCCAGGGCGTTGCGCACGAGGTGGGTGAGCGGGTCGGCCAGGCCCTCGAGCAGGGTGCGGTCCAGCTCCACGTCGGCGGCCTCGACGACGAGGCGCACCTCCTTGCCGAGCTTGCGGGACAGGTCGCGCACCACCCGGTGGTAGCGGGCGAACAGGTCGCCCACCGGCTGGAGGCGCAGGCGCATGACCTCCTCCTGGAGGTCGCTGGTGATGGCGCTCAGGTCGTCGAGGGCTCCGTGCAGCCGCGCGCGCGTCGCCTCGTCGAGTCCCTCGGCGCGGCGGGCGAGGCGGTTGCGCGCCAGGACCAGCTCGCCGGCCATGTCCATGAGGCGTTGCAGCGCCTGGGTTCGCACCCGCACCGTCTCCTCGGCCTCGGTTCGGGCGGCCGGGC
>WGAH01000227.1 GCA_015489145.1 Deltaproteobacteria bacterium | reverse complement strand
GCCAGCCCACCTGGTACAGCAGCTCGTGCTCGCGCAGGCGCACCTCGCCGGCGGCGGGGGTCCACCACCGGTAGTGCCGCCGGCCCGCGGCGCTCACCGGGCCGCCTCCGCGCGCAGCAGGTCGAACCACTCCTCCATTCCCTCCCCCGAACGCGCGCTCACGCGAATCACGCGCACGTCGGGGCGCACGGTTCGCAGGTTCGCCTCGCAGGCCGCGACGTCGAAGCGCAGGTGCGGCAGCAGGTCGACCTTGGTGAGCAGCACCACGGCGGCCCGGTGGAACAGGGCCGGGTACTTGAGCGGCTTGTCCTCGCCCTCGGTGACCGACAGCAGCGCCACGCGCAGGTGCTGGCCGAGGTCGAAGGCCGCCGGGCAGACGAGGTTGCCGACGTTCTCGACGATGAGCAGGTCGGGCCCGTCGCCGGCGAGGGCATCGAGCCGCCGGGCCACGTCGCGCGCCTCGAGGTGGCAGGCGCCGCCGGTCTCCACCGCCGCGACGGGAACGCCGCGACCGGCGAGGCGGTCGGCGTCGCGCTCGGTCTGCACGTCGCCGGCGAGGACGGCGAGGCGCAGCTCCGGGGCGAGGGCGTCGAGGGTCGCCTCGAGGAGGGTGGTCTTGCCGCTCCCGGGCGAGGAGACGAGGTCGACCATGCGCGTGCCGCGGGCGTCGAGCCAGGCCCGGTTGGCCGCGGCGATGGCGTCGTTGTCGGCGAGCACCGCCCGGCCGAGCTCCACCCGCCGCACCGTGTCCGGGTCGGCCGGCCGCATCGGCGCCCGCGCCCGCCCGGCCTCGCCGCATCCACAGGTCTCACACACGCGCCACCTCCCGGCGCGGCCGGGGGAAGGCCCGCCGCCAGCATACCGCCGCGGTCCCGCGCCTCACCCCGCCACCTCCAACGAGTCGATCACCAGGTCGCGCCCCGATTCCACCCGCACGGCCGACGCGCCGCAGGCGCCGCACCGCAGCACCGGGCGCGGCGTCTCGGTGCGCGCGCCGCAGGACTCGCAGCGGAGCACCAAGGGGTCCGCCACCACCTCCAACCGGGCCCCGGCGAGGGGGCCGTCGCGGGTGACGAGGGGAAACACCGACTCCAGCGCCTCGCGCCGGGCGCAGCTCAGCACGCCGAGGCGCACCCGCACCGACACCAGCCGCCGCGCCCCCTCGCGCTCGAGGACCCCGAGCGCGGTGTCGGCGATGGCGCTGGCCAGGGAAAGCTCGTGCATCAGCAGATCCTCGGCAGGAGCTCGCCAGCCGGCGGCAGCAGCACCCGCCGCCCCCCAAGCGCCGTCTCCAGGACGACGCGGCCGGCGGTGTCGGTGATCTCGCCCACCACGGCGGCCCCGCGCCCCTCGGGGAGGGACCGCCAGGACCCGAGGAGGGCGTCGGCGGCCTCGGCGGCGCAAACCGCGACCACGCGCCCCTCGCAGGCGACCTGGAGGAGATCCAGCCCGAGGATGTCGGCCACCGCGCGGGTGGCCGCCGCCACGGGCACGGCGGATTCGTCGATGCGGACGCCCACGCCGCCGGCCTCGGCCAGCTCGTGCAGGACGGTCGCCACCCCGCCCCGGGTGGGGTCGCGCAGGAAGCGCACCGCGGCGCCGAGGGCCGCCCCGGCCGCCACGAGGCGGTGCACCGGCGCCGTGTCGCTGTCCGGGCCCCGCTCGAAACCCTCGCGGGCGCAGAGCACCGCGGCCCCGTGATCGCCGATGGAGCCGCTCACGAGCACCCGGTCGCCGGGCCGGCAGCGCCGGGGCCCCAAGGCCAGCCCCGGAATCGCCTCGCCGATGCCCGTCGTGGTGAGCGCCATGCCGTCGCAGGCCCCCCGGGGGACGACCTTCGTGTCGCCGGCCACCACCTTCACCCCGCAGGCCCGCGCCGCCCCGGCCACCGCGTCGAGAACCCGCCCGAGCACGTCGAAGGGCAGGCCCTCCTCCAGCACCATGCCCAGGGTGAGCCAGCGCGGACGACCGCCGCCCACCGCCACGTCGTTGACCGTGCCGTGGACGGCGAGGTGGCCGATGTTGCCGCCGGGGAACTCGAGCGGCTGCACGACGAAGCCGTCGGTGGACACCACCGGCGCACCCGACAGGGGCGGCAGGATCGCGGCGTCCGGCAGGTCCCGGAGGGGGCCCTCGCCGAAACGCGGCAGGATCTCCTCCTCGACGAGGCGGCGCATCTCCAAGCCGCCGCCGCCGTGCGCCAGGGTGATGCGCTTCACGACTTCCTCCCTTGCGAACCGCGGTACTTCCAGGCCGCCGCGCAGCTCCCCTCGGAGCTGACCATGCAGGGGCCGACCGGGTGCGCCGGCGTGCAGGTGCGGTCGAAGAGCGGGCAATCCTCGGGCTCGGTCCGCCCGGCGAGGACCTCACCGCAGCGGCAGCCCGGCGGCTCCCGCCCCGGCTGCACGGCGACGCCGTGGACGCGCTCGGCGTCGAGGTCGGCGAAGGACTCCCGCAGGCGAAGACCGCTGCGCGGCAGGGTGCCGAGGCCCCGCCAGCGGGCATCGGCCGCCTCGAAGACCTCGGCCATCACCCGCCGCGCGGCCGGGTTGCCCTCCGGGCGCACCACCCGGGCGTAGCGGTTGTCCACCCGCGCCTCGCCGGCGACGATCTGCTCGAGCAGGCCGGCGAGGCCGTGGAGCACGTCGAGGGGCTCGAAGCTCGCCACCACGCAGGGGCGGCCGTGGTCGCGGGCGTAGGGCTCGTAGGCGCGGGCGCCGATGATCGCGCTGACGTGGGCCGGGCACAAGAAGCCGTCCACGGCGAGCTCCGGGTCGGCCACCAGCGCGTCGAGGGCCGGAGGCACCCGCTTCGGCGCGCACAGCAGCGCGAGGTTGCCGACGCCGCGCCGGCGGATCTCCAGCGCCAGCGCCGCCAGCGGTGCCGCCGTCGTCTCGAAGCCCACCGCGAGCATCACCCAGGGCCGGTCCGGCTCGGCGGCGGCGAGCTCGAGGGCCCGGGCCGGCGAGTAGACCGCGCGGACGACGGCCCCCTCCGCCCGCGCCGAGGCGAGGCTGCCGTCGCTGCCCGGCACGCGCAGCATGTCGCCGAAGGTGGCGATGCCGACGCCGCGCCGCGCCAGCGCGAGGGCCGCGTCCACGTAGCCGGGCTCGGTGACGCAGACCGGGCAGCCGGGACCGCTCAGGAGGCGCACGTTCCCGGGGAGCATGTCGCGAATGCCGTGGCGGGCGATCGCCATCGTGTGGCTGCCGCACACCTCCATGAGGCGCACGGCGCGGCCGTCCAGGGCGCGGGCCAGCTCGGCGATGCGCCCGGCGAGGGCCCGGGCGACGCTCATCGCTCCTCCGGCGGCGGGGCGGCCAGGGCGACGGGCCCGCCGACGCCCGCCTCGTAGGCCGCCGCCAGGCGCGCGAACAGCTCGCGCCGGGCGCGGGCCTCCTCGGGGTCCAGGCGCTCGATCGCGTAGCCGGCATGCACGATCACCACGTCGCCGACGCGGGGTTCGTCGAGGAGGTCGAGGCGCACGGACCGGCGCACCCCGTCGAGCTCCACGGTGCCGCCTCCGTCCGCGTCCACCGCCACCAGGGTCATCGGCACCGCGAGGCACATCGGTCACCTCCACCCGGCGGCGAGGAGCTGCCCGAAGGCCACGCCGCCGTCGTTGGGGGGCACCGCCCGGTGGAGCAGGGGCTCCAGGCCGGCCGCCTCCAGGCGCGCCGCCACCCCCTCGGCCAGCAGGCGGTTCTGGAACACGCCGCCCGTGAGCGCCACCGGGCCGGGGAGGCCGGCCCGGCGCGCCAGCGTCGCGGCCCCGTCGGCCAGGGCCTCGTGAAAGGCCCGCGCCCAGGGGCCCGGCTCCTCCGGGGCGGCGTCGAGCAGCGCGTCGAGGAAGGGAACCCAGTCGAGGACCAGCCGCCCGCCGGCATCCTCGACCACGGGCATCGCCGGGTGCGGGGCGGGATCGGCGCTTCGGGCGGCGCGTTCGAGGCGCACCGCGGCCTGCCCCTCCCAGCTCACCCGCCCCGGGGCGAGGCCCAGGGCGGCGGCCACCGCGTCGAAGAGCCGGCCGACGGCGTGGGTGGCCGGGGCGTTCACGCCGCGCGACGACTGCCGCAGCCAGGCGGCCCACCGCGCCGGGTCCACCCCCGGCGGGGGGGCTTCGCGCCCCAGGACGGCGCAGCGCCCGGCGAGCTGGCGCACCGGCTCGGCCACCGCGACATCGCCGCCGGGAAGGGGCGCGGAACGAAGGGTTCCCACCCGCGCCCACTCCGCGCCCTCGAGG
>WGAH01000226.1 GCA_015489145.1 Deltaproteobacteria bacterium | reverse complement strand
GATCACCACCGCGCCCGCGAGGTTGAGCAGGAAGCCCTCCCGCGCCATCTGCCGCGTCGTCACCCGCCCCGTCCCGAAGACCACCGCGTTGGGCGCCGTCGCCACGGGCAGCATGAAGGCGCACGACGCGCTGAGCGCCGCCGGCACCATGAGCCGCGCCGGGTCGATGGCGGCGGCCATGCCCGCCGCGGCGAGCACCGGCATGAGCAGGGTGGTGGTGGCGGTGTTGCTGGTGACCTCGGTGAGGAAGGTCACGACGAGCGCGATGCCGAGCACCATCAGGACGAGGGGCCAGCCGGCGATGCCGAGATCCTCGGCCAGGAAGCGACCGAGGGCCTCCGACAGCCCGGAGGCCTCGAAGCCCCGGGCCAGGGCGATGCCGCCGCCGAACAGCAGCAGCAGCCCCCACGGGATGCCGCCGGCCCCCTCCCAGTCGAGGAGCGGGCCGCCCTCGCCGTTCGGGATCAGGAACATCGCCACCACCGCCGCCAGGGCCACGGTGCTGTCGCCGATGCCCTTCAGGCCGAGCAGGCCCGTCCAGCCTCCGGCCGGCGCCGTGCGCGTCACCCACAGCAGCGCCGTGATCGCGAACACCGCGAGCACCCGCCGCTCGTAGGCGGTCCACGGCGGCTGCTCGGGCAGGGGGATCGGCCGCGTGGTCTCCAGGCGCCGGGTGAGCAGCCACCAGGCCACCGGCACCATCACCAGCACGACGGGGACCCCCACCCGCATCCAGTCGAGGAAGGACAGCTCGACGCCGGTGGTCTCGCGGTAGACGCCCATGAAGATCACGTTGGGCGGCGTGCCCACCGGCGTGCCCATGCCGCCGATGCTCGCGGCGTAGGCCATGCCGAGGAGCAGGGGCCTTTCCAGCGGGCGCGGCCCCGGCCGGCCCTCCCGCTCGGCCTCCAGCACGGCGATGGCGACGGGCAGCATCATCAGCACCGTCGCCGTGTTGCTGATCCACATGCTGCTCAGCGCGGTGGCGACCATGAAGCCGAACACCAGGCGCCGGTGGCGGTCCGCCCCGCCCACGGCCCGCACCAGCCCCACCGCCAGCCGCCGGTGGGCCCCGGATCGCTCCATCGCCACCGACAGCATGAAGCCGCCCATGAGCAGCAGGATGAGGGTGTGGCCGTAGGCGGTGGCCACCGCCTTGTGGTCGAGCACCCCGCCGAGGGGCAGGGCGGCGAAGGGCACCAGCGAGGTCGCCGGGATGGGTATCGGCTCGGTGACCCACCAGGTCGCGCACAGGGCGGTGACGGCGGCCGTCCAGGCGGCGGGGGCCTCGAGCCCGGCCAGCCGGCCGCCGATCCCGACCGCCGCCGCCAGCGCGAGGCCCAGGCCCAGCCACGCCGCTCGTCGCGATGCGCCCATCGCGGAGGGGCTAACCGATCCCGCTCAGTCGCAGGTGCTCGCCACCGGGTAGCTGATCGTGCCGGTGTCGCCGGCCTCGGGGATGGCGCTGCCGTGGAAGACGATCGCGTTGTCGAGGGTGTCGTAGGTCCAGCCGTTCTCGGAGTCGTCGGGGACCTCGCTGCCGTTCACCGTCACGACGATGCGGCTCACGTCGCTGGGCTCCTCGTCGAGGTCGATGCTCACCAGCAGCCCGGCGGTGGTCATCGAGATCTGCTCCAGCACCTCGATGTAGCTGGTCTGGGCGATGTCGCCGGTCATGCCGCCGGTCAGGTCGGCGGCCTCCTGGTACTGGTAGCAGGAGATGAACAGGTCGTCGCAAATCGCCGAGAAGGTGGTCATGTCGTCGCTGGGCTTGAGCCCCTCGAACCAGTCGACGAAGTCGCTGGGGCCCATCCACGAGCTGTCGTCCTCGTCCGAGATCACGATGGCGCCCAGCGCGGCCTCCTCGCGCAGGAAGCCGGCGTTGGTCGTCGAGATCAGCGGCTCGGTCAGCGCGGTGTAGATCGCCTCGAAGCCCTTTTCGGTGGCCGAGCCCTCGGAACCCTGGTCGACCTGCGCGAGGAACTCGCCGATGGGGTCGGCGGTCTCGTTGGTGATCACCTCGCCCTGGAAGCGCCCGGAGTCGCTCGGGTCGTCCATGTCGGTGGTGATGACGGCCATGTGGTAGTCGAGGCCGAGATCGGTGAAGACGGTGATGAAGGACTCGAAGTTCTGCGTCACCGTGACGAGGTTGTCGCTCATCGACCCGGAATTGTCGACCACCCAGAGGACGTCCACCTCCTCGAAGAAGTCCTGCACGAAGGTCTGCTCGTAGGTGGTGTCCTCGGCGCCGAAGCCCGTGAGGTCCACCTGCACGGTGGGCTCGTCGGGGTCGTTGCTCTCGACCGAGACGGCGACGCTGTAGTCGGTCCAGGCGTTGGGCGTGAAGCCGGCGTGGAAGGTGGCGGACTCGCCGTAGGCCAGGGTGAAGGGCTGCCCGTCCCAGTCGGTCTCGAAGGCGCTGTAGCCCGAGCCCGTGACCTCGATGTTCGTCACCTCCAGGTCGCCGAGGCCCTCGTTGCTGATCGTGAAGGCCTGGGGCTCGGCGGCGCAGTCCTTGGGCAGCCCGCCGAAGTCGATGCTCGTCGGCGAGACGGCGATGTCCGGGTCCTCGGTGGGCT
>WGAH01000225.1 GCA_015489145.1 Deltaproteobacteria bacterium | reverse complement strand
GAAGCACGTCGAGAAAGAAGGGCCGCTCCGCCGGAACCCGCACCATCAGCGGGTGCTCGCCGTCCGGGTTCACCAGCCCGACCAGCCGGTCGGCGGGCCACTCGCCCACCGGGCGGGCGCATCGTGCGCGCCGAGGTCACCCTGCACCTCGAGCGCGCCCGCCCGGTGGGCGAGTGGCCCGCCGACCGGCTGGTCGGGCTGGTGAACCCGGACGGCGAGCACCCGCTGATGGTGCGGGTTCCGGCGGAGCGGCCCTTCTTTCTCGACGTGCTTCCCGTCACCTGGAGCCGGTGGCTCCGCCGTCGCGAGGGCACCGTGCCCCCCGGCGTCGATCCCCTCTGCCCGCGCACCGGGGTGACCCCGGCCCAGGCGCGCGCCTTCGCCGAGGACTGCGGCAAGCGCCTGCCCACCGAGGAGGAGCTGCGCGCCGCCTGGGGCCCCCGCCGCTTCCCCTGGGGCGACGCCCCCGACCCGCGCCTGGGGCGGTCGGGCCCCCCGCGCTACGACCGCCTGCCCGAGGTCGGGGAGCACCCGCCCAACCGCCTGGGGCTGTGGGACCTCGGCGCCTGGCTCTGGCAGATCACGGCCACCGACACCCTGTTCGGCGGGCGCCGCGACGGCGCGCCGGAGTTCGGCGTCCCCTGGGACCCGGCCCTGGAGCCGGTGGGCTTCCGCCTCGCCCAGGACGGCTGAGGGGCCCGCCCGTCCCCGAACCGAAAGGGTATACTCCCGCCGACCGGCCCCCGGGGCCGACGGAGGATGTCGTGACCGTGTTGCTCCTCTCGCTGCTCGCCGGCTGCTGGAAGCCCTACGCCGACCTGCCGCAGCTCGATTTCGACGAGGTGCCCTACAGCAACCCCTACCTCGAGGCCGACGACGCGGTCATCAGCGCCTTCGACACGACGCTGAAGTGCCCCGACGGCGAGGACGCCCGCTTCTTCGCGGTCTACCGCACCGGGCTCACCGACAGGGCGCCCGTGGCCATCGTGCTGCACTCCGGCGCCTTCGACTACGTGGTCGACCCCGACCCGAACAACGAGCTCGACGGCACCCACTACGCCGGCGACGGCCGCCTCGACCGGGGCTGGGCCAACAGCAAGGTGTGGGAGACCCTGGGCATCAACCCCAACGTCGTCGACCCCTCCGAGGTCAACCTCGGCACCCTGCCCGCGGCGCTCACCGACGCCGGCTTCGTGCAGCTCTACCCGGGCAACTGCTGGGGCGATCTCTGGCACAACAACGAGGGCGAGCAGGCCAACGACCTCACCCTCGAGACCTTCGACCGCAACGGGCTCACCTTCGCCGAGTGGATGATCCGCATGATCGTCGAGCCGAGCTTCGCGAGCGGCCAGGGCTTCAGCCTGCCCGTGCAGATGGACAGCAGCCAGGTCTACCTCGTCGGCCTCGGCAGCGGCGGGCGCGGCGCCGTCGAGCTGCTGTTCAGCGACAACCTGCCGATCATCCCCGGCGTGCTCCTCGACAGCACCCCCGACACCCTGAGCTGGTACGTCGACCACGAGCGCGACTACCCCGAGGTGGTCGAGGGGCTGCGCCACATCTTCCGCGAGGACTACCTCCCCGAGATCGACCGCTGGAGCGCCCTGCAGCTCTACGACATGGGCCTGCTCCCGGAGCGCACGGGCTTCGTGTGGTCGGCCGGCGACACGCGGCAGCCCGCCGCGACGATGGAGACCACCGCCGACCTGCTCGCCGAGCTGCAGAACCTCGGCGAGGGCGAGTACTGGTCGGTCGACGTCGAGCAGAGCGGCCACGTCTTCCTCAACGGCGACCCCGACCTGGCCCGCACCGCGGTGGACTACCTGCTGACGGGCTCGGCGCCGCAGTAGGCCGTGAGCCGCCCGCACCGCGAAGCCAGCCCGCGGGGGCTCGCCGAGGCCGGCCTCCTGCTCGCCCTCGTCTGCCTCCTCGCCGCCAGCGTCGACGCCGGCCTGCCCGGCGGCAACCTCGTGCGGGGGACGGCGGCCGGGCTGGGCCTGTTCCTCGCCTGGCGCCTGCTCGTCGTGCGCCTGCTCATCGCCGGGGACCACAGCCGCGGCATGGCGCTCGGCCGGGCGGGGCGCACCGAGGAGGCCCTGCACGCCTTCCAGGCGAGCTACCGCCGCTGGGACCGGCGCCGCTGGCTCGACGACGCCCGGGGCATCCTGCTGGCGAGCACCGGGCGCTGGCCCTTCCGCCTCCTCGACCGCGCCAACGCCGCCGCCTGCCTCGCCCGCCTCGGGCGGACCGACGAGGCCCTCGCCCTCCTCGACCGGGTGCTCGCCGAGCGCCCCGACATGCGCCCCGCCCGGGAGCTGCGCGCGGCCCTCCGCCAGCCCGCCGCCCCGGCCGGCGACCCCTCCTGGGGCGGCATGTGGGAGGCGCCGCCATCCGCCGGCTGAGCCCGCGCCCCGCGGCCTGGCCGGGCGCGCTGGCCGCCGCCGTCCTCGCCCTCCACGCCCTGTTCTGGTGGGGCGAGCAGGTCGACGACGCCTTCATCACCTTTCGCTACGCCCGGCACCTCGGGGCGGGCCTGGGCATGAGCTGGAACCCCGGCGAGCGCGTCGAGGGGCTGACCAACCTCGGGCTCGCGATCCTCCTCGCCCCGGTGGCCGACGGCGACGCCCTCGCGGCGGCGCGGGCCCTCGGACTGGCCGCCGGCGCCGCGATTCCCGTGCTGGTGGACCGCTGGATGGCGCGCGCGGGCGTCGGGATCGCGGGTCGCCTCGCCGGACTGGCGGCGCTGGCGCTCGCCCCGTGGC
>WGAH01000224.1 GCA_015489145.1 Deltaproteobacteria bacterium | reverse complement strand
GGAGGCGTCAACGCGCCACCGGGGATTCGGATCGGGGGGGAGGGGATTGAGGAAGGGGTCGAGGTGCCGGCCCGCCCGCCTGGGAGTATCATCCCGCCATCCCCGGACCAACCCGACCCGGCCGATTCCAGCCGGCCCCGGAGAGCGATGTCCTCCACCCACCGCGTCCTGCTCGACTACTACGAGGTGCTCGGCGTCGGCCGAGACGCCACCACCGACGAGATCAAGAAGGCCTTTCGCAGGCTCGCCCGGGAGTGCCACCCCGACGTGGCCGGCGACGACCCCGAGGCCAGCGAGCGCTTCAACCGGGTGCGCCGGGCCTACGAGGTCCTCGTCGACCCGGTGGAGCGGGCCCGCTACGACCGCCGCGGGCAGCCCCGCGCCCCCCGGTGGAGCGCCCGCGGCTTTCGCATGCCCGGCGGCTTCCACTTCCGCACCGGCCGCGAGGGTCCCGAGGGCCCGGCCCGCCGCGGCGGCCGGCAGCCCGATCTCGGCCTGGAGGACATCTTCAACGACTTCGGGAACGCCGGCGACTTCGGCTTCGGCGCCTCGCCCTCCCCCGGCCGCGCCCGGACCACCGTGCGGGCGGGCCGCGACATCGCGATCAAGGTGGACGTGCCGGCGCGCACGGCGCTGCGGGGCGGGGTCGTCACCCTGCGCTACCCGCGCATGCGCCGGGGCGAGGACGGCAACCTCCACCGCTACGACGAGATCCACGACCTGCGCGTGCCGCCGGGCACCCGCCACGGCGAGACGATTCGCGTCCCGCGCATGGGCGACATGGGCACCGGCGGCGCCCACGACGGCGACCTCGTCTGCGACGTGCGCGTGGTGCCGGACCCCTCCGGCCACCGCGAGGGGCGGGGCCCCGAGGACCCCCGCGCCGAGGCCCGCCGCCGCGCCGACGCCCGCCGCCGCGCCGAGGCCGGCCGGGCCGAGGCCCGCCGCCGCGCCGCCGAGGCGAGGGCCGGCCGCCCCGAGCCCGTCGAGGCGCCCCGGCCCCAGCTCCGCACCGTCCCGATCAGCATCGGCGAGGCGATCCTCGGCTCGCGCATCGAGGTGGACACCCCCGGCGGCCGCGTCCGCCTGACGGTGCCGGCGGGCTCCTCCTCGGGCACCCGGCTGCGCCTGCGCGGGAAGGGCGAGGGCGGCGCCGACCTGCTCGTCGAGCTGCGGATCGTGGTGCCCCGCGACCTCGACGAGGACGGTCGCGAGCTGATCGCCTCCTTCATGGAGCTGTACCCCTATGACCCGCGCGGCGACGGGGCGTAGGGCGTTCTAGCTCGCGCAGCCCGCCTCGGGCCCGCCGTCCTCGAAGGCGAGGGCGAGCACGTCCTCGACGTTTTCGACGAAGTGGTACACGAGATCGCGCCGGAGCTGCGGCGGAACGTCCTCGAGGTCCGTCTCGTTGCGCTTCGGGAGCACCACCTCGCGAATGCCGGCGCGGCGGGCGGCGAGGACCTTCTCCTTGATGCCGCCCACCGGCAGCACCTTGCCGCGCAGCGTGATCTCGCCGGTCATCGCGAGGCAGCTCCGCACCCGCCGGCCGGTGAGGAGGCTCGCCAGCGCGACCATCATCGTGATGCCGGCGCTGGGGCCGTCCTTGGGGATCGCGCCGGCGGGGACGTGCAGGTGGAAGGAGCGATCCTTGAAGACGCCGGGGTCGATGCCGAGCTCCTCGCAGCGCGAGCGCACCAGGCTCAGGGCGGCCTCGGCGGACTCCTTCATCACCCCGCCGAGCTGCCCGGTGGCCTTGAGGCCGCCGCCGTTTCCGGCGTAGCCCGTCACCTCGATGAACAGGATGTCGCCGCCGCTCGCCGTCCAGGCCAGGCCGATGGCGACGCCCGGGCGGTCCATGCGCTCGGCGAGCTCGGTGAAGTGCCGGGGCGGGCCGAGGAGCGCCCGGACCTGCTCGGCGGTCTGCACCCGCATCCCGCGCTTGCGCCCCTCGACGAAGCGCCGGGCGGCCTTGCGGTGCAGGGCGGCGAGCTCGCGCTCGAGGTTCCGCACCCCGGCCTCCTGGGTGTAGGACTCGATGATGTGGCGCACCGCCGGCACGGTGACGGTGAGCTGCCCCTCGGCGAGGCCGTGGGACTCCCGCAGGCGCGGAAGCAGGTGGCGGCGGGCGATCTGGACCTTCTCCTCCAGGATGTAGCCGGGAAGCTCGATGATCTCGAGGCGGTCGTGCAGGGCCGCCGGGATCGGGTCGGCGAGGTTGGCGGTGCAGACGAAGAGCACCTGGCTGAGGTCGAAGGGCACGTCGAGGTAGTGGTCGACGAACTCGCGGTTCTGCTCCGGGTCGAGCACCTCGAGGAGCGCGCTGGCCGGGTCGCCCCGGAAGTCCTTGCCGAGCTTGTCGATCTCGTCGAGGACGATGACCGGGTTGCGGGTGCCGGCGCGCTTGAGGGCGTGGACGATGCGTCCGGGCAGGGCCCCGACGTAGGTGCGGCGGTGGCCGCGGATCTCGGCCTCGTCCTTGACGCCGCCGAGGCTGACGCGCTGGAAGCTGCGGCCGAGCGCCCGGGCGATGCTGCGGCCCAGCGAGGTCTTGCCCACCCCTGGCGGGCCGAGGAAGCACAGCACCGGGCCCTGGCCGTCGGGCTTGAGGCGCCGGACGGCGAGGTACTCGAGGATGCGCTCCTTGGGCTTGTCGAGGCCGAAGTGGTCCTCGTCGAGCACGGCGGCGGCGCGCCGGATGTCGGCCTCGCCTTCCGTGAGCTTGTTCCAGGGCATCGAGGCGAGCCACTCGAGCCAGGTCCGGGTGACGGTGTACTCGGCGGCGTCGGGGTGCATCCGGCGCAGGCGCTCCAGCTCGCGCAGGGCCTCCTCGAGGCCGGCTTCCGGCAGGCCCGCCTCCCGCAGCTTGCGCTCGAGCTCGGCGGCCTCGTCCCACCGCTCGGGGGACTCGCCGAGCTCCTTCTGCAGCGCCCGGATCTTCTCGCGCAGGAAGTACTCGCGCTGCTGCCGGTCCATCGTCTCCTGGACCTTGCGGTGGGCCTCCACGTCGATGCGGTTCAGCTCGCGCTCGCGGACGAGGTCCACCAGCGCCCGGTCGAGGCGCCGGTCCACCGAGGGCTCGGCGAGGTACTCGAGGCGGGCCTCGACGGCGAGGGTGAGGTTGGCGGCCACCCGGTCGGCGAGGCGCCCCGGCGGCAGGTCGAGCTCGGCGAGGCGGGCGAGGGGGGGCGGGCGCGTCGGGTCGTCGCCGATGAAGGCGCGCAGCTCCTCGCGGAGCTTCGCGGCGAGGAGGTCGACGCGCGCGCGGTCGGAGACGACCTCGCGCACCCGCCGGGCCGTGACCAGGGCGCCGGCCTCGGGGTCGGGCCGGGGAGAGGAGAGGGTGCAGCGCGCCAGGCCCTCGATGAGCACCCGCACCGAGCCGTCGCCGAGGCGCACGCTGCGGAGCACCTTCGCCGTGCAGGCGGCGGTGGCGAAGCGGGGCTCGGCGTAGTCGCCGCCGGGCGCCGGCAGCTCGGTGGCCACGGCGAGGAGCCGCCCGCTCGCCAGGTGGTGCTCCACGGCGGCCACGTCCTGCGGGCGGTTGACCTGCAGGCGCGTGATCATGCCGGGAAACAGGACGGGTTCGGGAACCGTGAGGAGCGGGAGCAGCTCGCGCATCGACGCCGCCCGGGGTTTCGGGGGAAGGGGCCCCCAAGTAGCCCGGGCGGCGAGGCGCGGCACCCCCGGACGGCGGCCCGGCCCGGGGAGCCCGCCCTGCGATAGACTGCGCCTGCACCGCCAGCGCCCTGGGACGGATGGAACTCCCTGCCCGGTTCGGCAAGTACGAGCTGATCCGCCACCTGGCGACGGGCGGCATGAGCGAGGTCTACCTCGCCCGGGCCTTCGGCGTCGCCGGCTTCGAGAAGCTCGTCGTCATCAAGCGCATCCTGCCGGGCCTCGCCCGCTCGCCGCGCTTCGTGCAGATGTTCGTGCAGGAGGCGCGCATCACCGCCGGCCTCGCCCACCCCAACATCGTGGCGGTCCACGAGCTCGGGCGGGTGGGCGAGGAGCACTACATCGCCATGGAGTACGTCGCCGGGCGCGACCTGTCGGCGATCAAGCGCGCCCTGCGGGCGGCGGATCGCCGGATGCCCCTGCCGCTGGCGGTCCACGTCGGCGCCAGCCTGCTCCGGGCCCTCGAGCACGCCCACGCCGCCACCGACGCCGAGGGCCGCCCCCTGGGCCTGGTGCACCGGGACGTGAGCCCCCACAACGTGCTGGTGAGCTGGGAGGGCGAGGTCAAGCTGTTCGACTTCGGCATCGCCCGTCTCGAGCACCAGCTCGCCGGGCGGGCGCCGGGCCGGCCGGGCGGGGGCAAGTTCGCCTACATGTCGCCGGAACAGGCGGCCGGCGACCCGGTCGACGCCCGCAGCGACCTGTTCAGCGCGGGCATCGTGCTCTACGAGCAGCTCGTGGGGCACCGGCTCTTCGACCACCCCGACCCGGCCGAGAAGCTGCGCCTGGTGCGCGAGGCCGTCGTGCCCGACCCCCGCGCGGAGGTGCCGGAGATCCCGGCCCGGCTGTGGGGCCTGCTCCGCCGCCTGCTCGCCCGGGACCCGGCGGATCGCCCGGCCTCGGCGGGGGAGGCCGCCGAGGAGCTGCGCGCCCTCGTCCACGCCGAGGGCATCCCCGCCGACGCACCCGCGATGAAGGCCTTTCTCGCCGAGCTCTTTCCCGAGGCCCGCGAGGCGCGGCCCGGCGGCGTGGACGTGGCGGGCCTGGCCGAGGACGTCGCCCGCATCGGCGCCACCCCGGCGGTCACCGCCACCGGGGGGACGGGACGCCCGCGGGACCAGCTCGGCGAGCGGCGCAGCGTGGTGGCGCTGGTCGCCGAGGTCGTCGGCTTCACCGAGGCCAGCCGGCGGGCCGACCCGAGCGAGCTGGTGCGCGACCGGCTCAAGCTGCTGCGCCGCCTGCACGCCCTGGTGGGCGAGCACGGCGGCCTGGTCGACCGCTTTCGCGACGACCAGCTCGTCGTGCTCTTCGGGGTGCCCCGGGCGAGCGAGCACGACGTGGAGCGCGCCCTGGCCTGCGCCCTGGGCATGGTGGCCGCCGCCCGCCGGGGTCGCGGCGGCGTCGACCTCTGCGTCGGCGTGCACCGCGGCGAGATCAACCTCGGCGCGCGGTCCGGTCGCCGCTTCCGGTACGTCTCCCGGGGCGACACGATGAAGCTCGCGCGGCTGCTGGCCGCCGGGGCGGAGCCGGGCGAGGTGCTCGCCAGCGAGGAGGTGGCGGCCCTGGCCCGGGACCGCTTCCGCTTCGAGGCCGGCCCCCCGGTGCGCTGGAAGGGCGGCGGGGCCTCGCGGCCGAGCTGGCGGCTCACCGGCTCGCGGGGCGCGGCGCGGCGAGCGACCGGGCGGTGGGTGCGCCGCGGGGACGAGCTGGAGCGTCTCCACGACGCGGTGGTGCGGCTGGCCGAGGGGCGCGGCGGGCGCGTGTTCATCTCCGGGGGGGCGGGCACGGGCAAGACCCGCCTCGCCGACGAGCTGGCGCGGCGCGCCCGCGGTCGCGGCCTGGCGGTGGTCGGCGGCCGGGCGCCGCCCTACGGGGGGGCGGGGCCCCTGGCCCTGTTCCGCGAGGTGGTCGCCGACGTGGCGGGAATCGACGACCGGCGCGACCCCGCCGCGGTGCGGCGCGCCGTGGAGCGCCTCGCCGAGCTCGAGGTCGGCGCCGTCGAGCGCGGGGCCATCGCCGCGTGGTTCGGCGTCGAGGACCGGCGCCCCGGCCCCGGGCGGGGCGCGGCGGCGCAGGCGATGGCGGCGGTGCTTCGCGGGGTGGCGGCCCGGGGTCCGGCCATCGTCGTCCTCGACGACCTCCAGCACCTCGACCCGGTCGGGCGGCGGCTCCTCGGGCGGGTGCTGCGGGAGACGCGGGACCTGCCGGTCCTGTACCTGCTGATCCTCCGCGGCGCCGCGCCCCGCCCGGGGCCGGGGCGCCGGTCCTCGACGCCGAACCACGCGGCGATGGCCCCGCGCTCGACGGCGCCGACCTCGAGCTCGGCGAGGCGCTCCACG
>WGAH01000223.1 GCA_015489145.1 Deltaproteobacteria bacterium | reverse complement strand
CCCCTCCGGCTCCGTCCCCTCGCCGCCCTCCTCCTGCTCTCCGCCGCCCCGAACCTCGCGGGTTGCGGCGACAAGCAAGAAGACACCGGCGGCGCCTGCACCGCCCCCGTGGCCGACGCCGGCGACAACATCTCCACCACCCTCGGCAGCACCGTGCAGCTCGACGGCACCGGCAGCAGCGTGTGCAGCCGCTACGCCGACCAGGCGATCTACACCTGGACCCTCCTCAGCGCGCCGACCACCTCGGCGGTGGACGAGAGCTCGCTGTCCGACAACGAGACCCCCACCGCCACCCAGCCGATGTTCACCCCCGACGAGGTGGGCGCCTACTCCTTCCAGCTCGTCGTGAGCGATCCCACCGCCCAGAGCGCCCCCGACGTGGTGGTCGTCACCGTCACCTCCGGCGACGCGGCCCCCATCGCCGACTGCGGCGGCCCCTACGAGGGCCAGGTCGACGAGGCGGTCCAGCTCGACGGCACCGGCTCCAGCGACCCCGAGGGCGCCGCCCTCGAGTACACCTGGGCGCTCAGCGGCGTGCCCGACTGCTCCGCCCTCGACTCCTCCGACATCTACAACGGGGCCAGCTCCACCCCCACCGTGGTCCCCGACTGCGACGGCATCTTCACGGTCAGCCTCGTCGTCAGCGACGGCGCCAACTACTCCGAGCCCGCCGAGTGCTACATCGACGTGGCCTCCGAGAACCGCGCCCCCGTCGCCGATGCCGGCGAGAACACCGACTACGGCGCCTGCGCCGACAACCCGCTCACGCTGGACGGCTACGGCAGCTACGACCCCGACGGCGACCCGATCACCTACCGGTGGTCCGTGGTGAGCGTGCCCACCGACTCCGCCGCCGGCGACGACAACTTCGACGACCCGACCAGCCCGGAACCGCGGTTCACCTGGGATGTCGAGGGCACCTACATCTTCCAGCTCGAGGTCGACGACGGCTCCCTGCCCTCGGCCCCCGACACCGTGACGATCACCATCGCCGGCGAGGGCGACAACCACGCCCCCCTCGCCAACGCCGGCATGGACCAGACCGTCGAGAAGACCGCCGACTGCACCTCCGCCAGCTACGTCTGGACCTGCGAGGACTGCGAGGAGGCCACCGTCGACCTCGACGGCACCGGCTCGCGGGACCCGGACGGCGACACCCTCAGCTACTACTGGTCCGAGTCCACCGAGACGATGAGCTTCACCAACCGCTTCGGCGTGATGACCACCGGCGTCATCCCCGCGCAGCCCGCCGAGTACGGCACCGACAGCACCACCGAGTTCACCGTCACCCTCGACGTCGCGGACTGCCAGGAAACCGACAGCGACACGCTCACCATCACCTACACCTGCACCGGCGAAGCCGCCCGCTGATCGCGCCCCCCCGGGAGACCCGCATGCGCACCGCCCACCTGATCCCCGCGGTCCTGGCCCTCGGCTGCCACACCAACAAGGAAGACGAGTCCGCGATCCAACCGGTGAACCACGCGCCGGTGGCCGACGCGGGCAGCGCCATCGTCCAGTCCGCCGACGAGGAGGTGCGCCTCGACGGCTCGGCCTCCTACGACCCGGACGGCGATCCCATCGCCTACACCTGGTCCTTCGACACCGTGCCCGAGGGCTCCGCCCTCGCCGATGTCGAGGACCCCTTCCCCGGCAACGGCACCACCTCGGCCACCACGCAGTTCTGGGCCGACGCCGCGGGCACCTGGGTCGTCAAGCTCGTCGTGAAGGACAACCACGGCGCCGTCTCGGACCCGGCCTACGTCGTCATCGAGATCACCGAGGGCGAGCCGCCGGTGGCCGACGCGGGCCCCGACCTCGAGGGCACCGAGGGCGACGTCTTCACCCTCGACGGCTCGAAGTCCTACGACCCCCTCGGCCGCGACCTCAGCTACGCCTGGACCTTCGCCGCCGTGCCCGACGGCAGCAGCGTCACCAGCCTCACGAATGCCGACAGCCCGGCGCCGAGCTTCACCGCCGACAAGGGCGGCGTCTACATCGCCAGCCTCATCGTCAACAACGGCATCCAGGACAGCAGCCCCGACACGACCATCATCCGGGTGGCCTCGGCCGACCCGCAGCCCCCGGTGGCCATCGTCGAGGAAAAGGTCGAGGGCTCGGACTGCACCGCCATCGAGCTCGACGGCAGCGGCTCCTACGACCCCAACGACGACCCGCTCAGCTACCAGTGGTCGCTGCAGTCCAAGCCGGCGGCCTCCAACGCCTCCGACGACGACTTCTCCGACCGCAACGCGGCGACCACCACCTTCCTCGCCGACGAGGCCGGCGAGTACCTCGTCAGCCTCTCGGTCTTCGACGGCACCTCGTGGTCGGCGCCGGCCTTCACCACCCTCGAGCTGTCCGAGCGCTCCTACAACTCCAAGCCGGTCGTCAAGGCGGGCGTCCCCCAGGCCATCGACGCCGGCTCCGCCACCTGCACCGAGGACGGCTACACCTACGACTGCGACGACTGCTCCGACCAGATCGTCGACCTCGGCACCGACGCCAGCGTCACCGACGCCGACGGCGACGCGCTGCGCTACGAGTGGACCGTCGACAACGAGAGCGCCACCATCGCCGACAGCGCCAGCCTCCAGACCACCGCGACGCTCACCGATCTCACGCCCACCGAGCCGGGCTCCTGCGAGGAGACGGAGTTCACCTTCACCCTCACGGTGACGGACTGCACCGGCGAGTCGACGAGCGACAGCGTGACCTACACGGCGACCTGCTGTGGCGTCTCCGACACGGGCAGCCGCCGGTAGCCGCGTGCCCGCCCGGCGCGCGGGGCGCATCGCCGCGCTCGTCGGGCTGACGCCCCTCGCCGCCCTCGCCGCCCCACCGGGTGAGCCCGGCGTGGCCGTGCCGCTGCCCGAGGCCTCCGAGACCTGCGCCGACCCTCGCTTCCCCACCCTCGCCGGGCCGTGGGT
>WGAH01000222.1 GCA_015489145.1 Deltaproteobacteria bacterium | reverse complement strand
GGCCCACCCCTACGGCCGCCACGTCCTCATGGCCACCGACGATCTCGAGGTGATGGTGGCCACCTGGACGCGCGGCCGACCCTGCGCGCCCCACGACCACGGCGGCCAGTGGGGGGCGGTGCTCGTCCTGGCCGGGCGCTCGCGGCACCGCATCTGGAAGGCCCGCGACGGCGGCCTGGACCTCGTCCGGGAGCACGCCGCCGTGCCCGGTGACATCCTGCGCTGCGGCCCCGACATCGTGCACAGCATGGGCGACGACGGCGCCGAGGAGCAGCTCGTCACCCTGCACCTCTACACCCGCTCCATCCCCCACATGGTCGTCTACGACCTCGACGCCGGCGCCACCGTGGTCGTGGACGGCGGCTGCGGGGCCTGGATCCCCCGCGACGAGCCGGGCCTCATCCTCGCCGAGCGCCCGGGCCTCCAGCCCCGCGACGCGATGGTGCGCGCCCTCGCCGCCGCGGGTGCGTAGCGGGCTACGCGGCGCCTCCCGCGAGGTGCGAAGCGGGCTACGCACCGGCCGGGGCGGCGATGGCGGGGCGCGGCCCCGCGGGCATGACGGACGATTCGCCGCCGAAGACGCGGCATCCCGCCGGAAATCCGACCGGTCGGTCGGCCATTGTCACGCTCCGGTCGCGCGCCTCGCGTGCCGCGCCCCCCGGGGCCGGTGTTAGCGGCGCATCGAACGCCGGCTCGCCGGCGAGGAGGCTCCATGCGCAACGCCTACGTCTCGGGGCTCGGCTTCTACGTTCCCGATCAGGTGGTCACCAACGACGACCTCGTGAAGAAGTACGGCATCGACACCTCCCACGAGTGGATCGTGCAGCGCACCGGCATCGAGGAGCGGCGCTTCGCCCCCGAGGGCATGGCGACGGCCGAGATGGCGACCGAGGCGGCGAAGCGGGCCATCGCCGACGCCGGCCTGGAGCCGGACGACATCGAGATGATCGTCCACGCCTCGATCTCGCCGCGCCACGCCTTTCCCGGCGACGGGGTCTACATCCAGGCCAACCTCGGCATCCCCGGGGTGCCCGCCCTCGACGTCCGCAACCAGTGCTCGGGCTACCTCTACGGCCTGGCGACGGCGACGAGCATGGTGCGCTCGGGCATGTACGAGCACGTCCTGCTCATCGGCGCCGAGATCCATTCCTCGGCCCTCGACCTCAGCACCCGCGGGCGCACGGTCGCCAGCCTGTTCGGCGATGGCGCCGGCGCCACGGTGATCTCGGCCACCGACGAGCCCCGGGGCCTCAAGCAGCTCTACCTCGGCGCCGACGGCCGCTTCGCCGACGTGCTCCAGCAGAAGGTCTGGGACACCCGGCGGCGGCCCTACATCCCCACCGACGAGGAGGGGCGGGGCATCGTCGACGTCGACCACATGTACGCGCACATGAACGGCCGCCTGGTCTTCAAGCACGCCGTCGAGAAGATGGTCGGCAGCGTGATGCAGGTGTGCTGGGACGAGGGCATCACCCCGGCCGATCTCGACCTCGTGTTGTTCCACCAGGCCAACATGCGGATCAACCAGTTCGTCCAGAAGCAGCTCGGCCTGCCCGACGAGAAGGTGCCGCACAACATCCAGCGCTACGGCAACACCACCGCCGGCACCCTGCCGATCCTGCTCAGCGAGCTGCACGAGCAGGGGCGGCTGGAGCGCGGCATGAAGGTGTGCCTGGCCGCCTTCGGCTCGGGCTTCACCTGGGGCGCCGCGATCTTCGACTGGTAGCGCCGCGCCGGCCGTCGCGGCTCAGGCGGGGTCGCCGGCCTTCTTGAGGGGCCGGCCGAGGTGGCGCTCGAGCGAGGCGGTCTTGCTGGTCAGCCGGCCCGAGCGCCCCTTGCGGTAGTCGATCTTGATCGTCGTCGAGATGCGGTTGCAGTCCTCGGCCATGCGCGCGTGGCAGGCGCGCACCACGGCGAGGCAGGCGTCGAGGTCGCCCTCGAGAATCGTGCCCATCGCGTGGGTGCGGTAGTCGAGGCCGCTGCGGTCGATGATGTCGAGGGAGCGGGCGACGTAGCGGCTCACGCTCTCGCCCTTGTCGAGGGGGGTCATGCTGAACTGGAGCAGGACGGGCTTGTCGGCCACGGGTGCCTCCGGGGGGGTCACGGTCGGGGGGGCGCGGCCGCGGTCGCGACGGGCAGGGTGCGGAAGACGGCGGCGCGCAGGGTGAGGGACTCGCCGTTCGCGGCGCCGGTGGCGGTGTCCACGCCCGCCAGCTCCGGCTCGGCGCCGTCGAGGAAGCCCGAGGCCCGCCCCGCGCCGACGAAGCTCACGGCCACGCTCCCGCCGGGGTCGTCGGCGAGGAGCAGCACGTCGCGGTCGGCCGGGGCGAGGGAGACGTACTCGGCGGCGCCGGAGCGCTCCGTGAGGGTGGCGCCGTTGAGGAAGCGGAGCACGAAGGCCATGTCCGTCGCCGCGGGGCCCTCGCCGGCGGCGAAGTCGGCGCGCACCGCCCACGAGGCGCCCTCCACCGGCTCGATGCGGGCCTCCGTGGTGCTCCAGGCGGCGGGACCGGCGGCCTCGCCCCGGACGCTCGCGAGGTCGAGGAGGAGCACGACCTGCCCGTCGCGGAGGTCCTCCACCTCGAGAACGCCGTCGCCGTCGCTGTCGTAGGCGGCCAGCGGGTCCGAGGGGGCGGCGCTGTCGGCGCCGGTGTCGGCCGGGGGGGCGGCGCAGGCGGCGAGGAGGAACCACATGGGGGAATGCTACCCGACCCCGGCGAGGTCCTCGGCCAGCGCCGTGGCGACGGCCATGATGGTCATCATCGGGTTCACCCCGGCGGCGCTGGGAAACACGCTGCCGTCGACGACGTGGAGGTTGGCGAGCCCGTGGACCCGGCCCCGCGGATCCACCGTCCCGAGGCGCGGGTCCGGGTGGATGCGGGCGGTGCCCTGGGGGTGGCTGGCGTAGACGAAGATCTCGTGCGGGCGCAGGCCGTCGTGGATCGCCCGGGGGATGTCGTCGGGCTCGCGGAGCACCACCCCGCCCATCACCCCCGGGTAGACCTCGGTGGCGCCGGCGGCGAAGAAGACCTCGGAGCACCGGCGCATCGCCGCCAGGAAGCGCCGGAGGTCGCCGGGCCCGAGGGCGTAGCGCATGCCGTTGAGGCCGACGGAGCCGGTGGAGTCCTCGTCGCGGATCATGAAGCCGGAGCTGCCGACGTGGGCCACGTCGGCGAGGCGGGCGTTCAGCTCGGGGCCGAGGGGGAGGGGGAGCATCGCGTAGAGCTGGTCCGGCCCGAGGAGCACCGTCTCGAGCATGTAGCCCTCGTCGCGCCGGTCGACGTAGCAGCCCTGGGTGGTGCCGGCCCAGGGGTCGACGGGAAAGGGGTAGCGGCACAGCATGCCGGCGGCCGGGTGCAGGTGGAGGTGCTGGCCGCAGGGCGGCCCGGCCAGCCCGGTGCCGAGCAGGAAGCGCGGGGTGCGGATCGCCCCCATCGCCAGGACGAAGCGGTCGGCGCGCACGCGCAGGGCGCCCCGCGGCGCGTCGGTCTCCGGGTCGAGGATGCTGCCGAGGAGGGCGCGAACCCGGTCGCCCTCCCGCTCGACCGCCTCGACCCGGCAGTTGGCGAACACGCCGAGGCGCCCCGTCTCCAGGGCCTCGGGCAGGATCGCCCGGTCCACCGAGTTCTTGCCGCCGGCCGAGCAGCCGAGGGGGCAGCGGGCGCAGCCGAGGCAGCCCGGGGTGTTGCGCTCGAACCAGCGCGGGGCCAGCCCCAGCGCCTCGGCGCCGCGGAAGAAGGCGCGGTTGTTGGGCCCCTGCACGGCCAGCGGGTCCGGGCCGATGTCCATGCGCTTCCACAGCGCGTCCCAGATCCGGCCGAGGCGGTCGTCGGTGAACAGCTCGGCGCCGGCCTCCTCGCGCCACTCCCGCAGCACCTCGGGCGGGGCGCGAAAGCAGATCGCGCTGTTGATCAGCGAGCCGCCGCCGACCCCCCGGCCGGCGGTCACCGGGATGACGGTGCTGCCCACGGCCACCAGGGGGCCGCGCCCGTCGTAGAGGTGGCGCAGGGCATCGGCCATCGTGCGGGGGAAGTCGCGGGGCGTCCAGTGGCGGCCGGCGTCGAGGAGGGCCACGGTGAGGCCCGCCCGGGCGAGGGTGTCGGCCGCCGCCACGCCGGCGGGACCGGCCCCGGCGATGGCCACGTCGGCGTGCAGGTCGAGGATCCCGCCGTAGTCGGGCTCCGACCACCGCCCGGGGTTGAAGCCGCGCATCAGCGCACCGGGCAGAGGTCCCGCCACCCGATGGCGGCGAGGACCGGCGGGCGGGAGAAGTAGGCCATGCCGAACACCGAGCGCAGGCTGTCCATCGCCAGCCTCCGGGGGAGGGGCTCCTTGCCGTTCCAGACCCGGAGCACCTCGAGGCGCTCGGCCGGGGGCAGGGCGGTGAAGGGCAGGCCGCGGCTCAGCAGGGTGCCGAACTCCAGCGTGCGGAGCAGGTAGCGGAAGGCCCGCGCCGCCTCGGCCTCGAAGACCTCGGCCAGGATGCGGTCGACCTCCTCCACGGTGCCGACGGCGAGGGGGTCGACGCCGATGGGGCCGCCGGCCGGGAACAGCGCCTCGGCCAGGGCCCGGACGACGCGCAGCTCCAGGGGGGCCAGGGCCCGCATCCCGGCCGCCGGCCGGCCGAGCCACGCGAAGCCGCCCACCGAGGCCGCCACCCCCCCGAGCACGGCGGCGACGAGGAACCGGCGGCGCGACCAGCGCATGGTCAGCGGCGCCTCCGGCGGCGCAGCGCGCCGAGGCCGAGGAGCGGCAGGGCCAGGGCGGCGCCGGCGCGCGTGCGGGCGAGGCCGGTGCAGCCGGTGAGCGGCGCCGGCGGGGGGGCGCCCCACTCCTCCTCGACGCTCAGGGCCAGGTCCACCGACAGGCAGTTGGTGCCCGAGATGGCGAAGGTCCAGGTGGAGCCCGGCGGCAGGGCGTCGAGGCCCAGGTCGGCGGCGGCGAGCTCCACCCGTCCGGGCGAGCCCTCCCAGGTGGCGGCGGCGTTCTCGGCGTCCCCGGGAATGGGGAAGACGTAGCCGAGGATCTCCAGCGGCTCGGTGTCGTAGCGCACCAGCCCGTCGCGGGCGACGTCGACGCGGTAGTCGAGGTCGTCGGCCTCGGCCGCCTCGCCGGACAGGGGCGTGGCCCCGATGTCCAGGGCGACGCCGAGGAGCGGCCGGTCGCCGTCCTCGGGCACGGTGTAGGTGTACTGGAAGGGGGCGGTGAGGCGAATGCCCGCCGAGCGCATGAGGGAGCAGAAGGCGGCGTCGAGGAAGTCGGCCCCCATCATGCGCCCGTCGCGGGGCAGGTCGGCGGCGAGGGGCACGTCGCGACCGCAGTCCAGCAGCCCGCGCTCGTCCAGGATGTCGGTGATCGCGGCGACGTCGGCCTCGTCCATCGCGCCGGCCTCGGCCATCTCCCCGGCGACCGCCAGCAGCGCCTCGGCGAAGTCGCGGTAGGTCGGGGTGGGGCCGACGAGGGCGGTGGCGCCGTAGATGAGCGGGTCGGTGAGCTCGGGGCCGAGGGCCTCGCGGATCTCCCAGGTGGCGCCGCCGACCACCTCGCCGTCGGCGTGGGCCTCGCCGATGACCGAGTCCGGGCAGGCGGCGTCGTTGTCGAGGTCGCGAATCGGCGTGCCGTCGGACCAGGCCGCCGGCGCGGAGCGGCCGGTGCGGGTGCTCGCCCAGTAGTCGGGCAGGCCCTCGGTCAACCCCCCCGGCGCCGGGTTGAGGCCGTACTCGTCGAGGTTGACCGGGTAGACCAGGGCGTCGAGCATGCCCGCGAGGTCCTCGACGATCCCGTGGCTGAACTCGTGGATCACCACGCCGGGGTCGTAGGCCCAGTCGGTGTCGGCGCCCTGGCCGAAGGTGAGCACGTAGTCGCCGCGGCGGTCGTAGCTGAAGAAGGCGTTGTCGTAGGGGGCGTCCGGTGCCGTGCGGTAGTTGACCACCGCCGTGACGAGCTCGGGCACCGGGTGGTCGAAGGTGTCGACGAAGAAGGCGGCCGTCTCGGCGGCGTGGTGGTAGGCGTTGACCTCGGCGAAGGCGTCCTCGGCGTCGGTGGGATCGGGCTCGTAGAGGAAGTCGCCGGCCTCGTCGGCGGCCGCGACGTGGACCCGGTCGGAGGCCTCGCCGTCCCAGGCGGTGTTCCAGGCGGTGACGCGCTCGCCCTCCAGCGCCCCGGCGTCCTCGTCGAGGCCGCGCAGGGCGACCACGACGAGGTCGTCGGCCTCGGCCCGGGTGGCGTAGACCCGGCCCTCGGCCGAGAGGGTGTCGGGCACGCGCCACAGGAGCCGGCCGTCGCGACCGTCGACGAGGGCGCGCCAGGCCTCGTCGGGCCGCTCGCCGCGCAGGCGGAGCCACCAGCCGGCGAAGGCCTCGTCGCCGCGCGGGATCGCGACGAGGCGCGCCTCCGCGACGCGGGCGCCGCCGGGCAGACCGCGCAGGGCGGCGGCGGCCGCCTCGGAGCGGGGAAGGGGCGGGCCGCCCGCGAGGTCGGGCCGGGGAGAGCGGCGCTCCCAGCGCAGGCGGCCGGAGGCGTCGCGGAGCTCGAGGTCGGCCTGGCCGAGGAGGGGGAGGCCCCCGGCGCGAACCGGGACGCGCCGGGCCCGCGGGCTGTCTCTTATACACATCTCC
>WGAH01000221.1 GCA_015489145.1 Deltaproteobacteria bacterium | reverse complement strand
GCCCCGCACCCACCCCTCCCCGCCCATCGCCCAGGTCGCCGCCCGGCCGATCGGCGCCATGCTCGTGCTGATCGCCGCGAGCATGGCGGCCTGCGGGCTGGTGGGGCTGGCGATGGGCGATCGCGCCGATGCCGCCGGGGTCTTCGAGAGCGCCCTGGTCGCGGCGGGGGCCGGGGGCCTGCTGGCCTGGTGGGGCGGCCGCATCCGGCCGCGCATCGGCCGGCGCGACGCCCTGTTCATCGTCGTGGCCGCCTGGTTCGCCTCGGGGATCTTCGGCGCGCTGCCCTTCGTGTTCTCGGCGGGCATGTCCCCGGTCGATGCCTTCTTCGAGACGGTGAGCGGCTTCACCACCACCGGCGCCACCATCCTCGGCGACATCGAGGGCACCCTGGGCCCGGCCACCCACCTCTGGCGCACGGCGACCCACTGGCTCGGGGGACTGGGCATCGTCGTGCTGTTCGTCGCGCTCTTCCCGGCCCTGGGCGTCGGCGGAAAGCACCTGTTCCAGACCGAGGCGCCGGGCCCCCCGTCGGGCGGGCTGCTGCCGCGCATTCGCGATACCGCGCGCGTGTTGTGGAAGGTCTACCTCGCCATCACCCTGGCCGAGGTGGGCCTGCTCATGATCGCCGGGCTCTCGCCCTTCGAGTCGGTGGTCCACGCCTTCTCGACGATGGGCACCGGCGGCTTCTCGACCCGCAACGGCAGCTTCGGCGACTTCCACAACGTCGCCGCCGACGTGGTGGTCACCGTCTTCATGCTGTTCGCCGGCATGAACTTCGGCCTGTTCCACGAGATGACCACCCGCGGCTGGCGGTCGATGTGGAGGAACACCGAGCTTCGCGTCTACGTCGGCATCTTCGCGCTGGTCACCGCCATCGTCACCCTCGACCTGTTCCGCTTCGTCTACCGGGGCGACCCCTTTTCCTCGCTGCGCTACGCCGCCTTCCAGGTGGCCAGCATCATGACGACCACCGGCCTCGGCACCGCCGACTTCGAAAAGTGGCCGGTCCTGTCGCAGGCGCTGCTCGTCACGCTCTACTTCATCGGCGGCTGCGCGGGTTCCACCGCCGGCGGCATCAAGGTGGTCCGCATCGCCATCATCGGGCAGGTGCTGGTGCGCGAGGCCCGGCGAGGCTTCCGCCCGGCCCTGGTGCGCCCCGTGCGCCTCGGCGACCGCGTCGTCCAGAGTGGCGTGCTCACCGAGGTCTTCGCCTACGGTGCGCTGTTTTCCGCCTCGGTGGCCTTCGGCGCGGTGGCGGTGGGCGTGCTGGAACCGCACGTCGACCTGGTCACCGCCTTCATGTCCTCGCTCGCCTGCGTGGCCAACGTGGGCCCGGGCCTGGGCCTCGTCGGTCCCACCGACAACTACGGCTTCTTTTCGGGGGCGACCAAGCTCGTCCTCAGCGTGCTCATGATCGTCGGTCGCCTGGAGGGTTTCGCCCTGCTCGCGCTGTTCGTTCCCGGCTTCTGGAGACGGTGAATGCTGCGCCGGATCGTCGTGGTCGTCGCGCTGTTCTGGGCCATGTCCCAGGCGGCCTTCCTGCGCGCCGCCTCCGGCGAGGGCGTCGACCCGGGCACCATGCTCGCCTTCGGCTTCATCGTGCTGGTCGCCGCCACCCTGGGCGAGCTGGCGCACCGCGTCCACCTGCCGCACGTCACCGGCTACATCCTCACGGGCATCGTGTGCGGGGAGTACGTCCTCGGCCTGCTCTCGCCCGAGGCCGTCCGCGACCTCAAGCTGTTCGACATCCTCGCCATCGGGCTCATCGCCATGGAGGCCGGCGCCGCCCTCGACGTGGAGGGCATTCGCCGCCGCTGGCGCGCGGTCGCCGGCATCACCGGGGCGCTCATCGTCCTTTCCATCGGCGGCGGGCTCATCTTCGCGGGGGTGGGCAGCGGGCGCCTCGGCCTTCCCGGGCTCGGCTTCCTCGCCGGGGCCGACATGGGCCTCGTCGTGGCGGTGGGCCTGCTCACCGGCGTGATGGTCCTCGCCACCAGTCCTCCGGTCACCCTCGCCGTCGTCAACGAGGCCCGGGCCAGGGGCGAGTTCACCGACACCCTCCTGTCGTCGGTGATCATCAACAACGTCCAGGTCGTCGTGCTCTTCGCCGTGGCCCTCGCCGCCGCCGAGGCCCTGCTCGGCGTGTCCGAGGGCGGCGCCGGGGCGGCGGTGGCCGCCGAGCTGGGCTGGTCCATCGTCCTGGGCGTCGGGGTGGCCGCGGTGGCGGCGGCGGCGCTGCGGTTCATCCCGGAGGACGCCCTCCTGGTGCTGGTGGCCCTGGCCTTCGTCGGCACCTGGCTCACCGACCAGGTCGACGCCTCGCCCCTGCTCACCTTCCTGGTGGCCGGCGCCCTGCTCAACGCCGCCACGCGGCAGGGGCCGGCCTTCAAGGCGCGGGCCGCCACCCTGTCGGGGCCGGTCTACGTCCTGTTCTTCACGCTGGTGGGCGCCGACCTCCACCTCAGCGCCCTGAGCGCCATGGCGCCCTGGGCGGTGGCGCTCGTGGTCCTGCGCCTGGCGGTCTTCTGGGGCAGCGTGCTGCTCGCCGACCGGATCGTCGGCCTGTCGCTCCCGCTGCGCCGCTTCGCCGCCCTGGGCCTGGCGCCCCAGGCCGGGATCGCGCTCACCATCGCCATCGCGGTGGGCGAGCGCTTCGCCGGCTGGGGCACCGAGTTCGAGACCCTCGGCCTCGCCGCCATCGCCCTCAACGAGATGGTCGGCCCGGTGCTGCTGAAGTTCGCCCTCAACCTCTCGGGCGACACGGCGCCCGAGGCGGACGAGGCCGCCGATGGCGCTGCCGAGGGTGAGGCCGGCGACCCGGTCGAGGCGGCGCTCCGGGCGCCGCCCCTTCCCGGCGACCCCTTCGCCCGGGTGCCCCGCACCGGCGTGATCCGCCTCGACGAGATCGCCCGCGAGCTGTCCGCCGATCTCGCGGCGCTGGTGCGCGATTTCCAGGGCGGCCCCGTCGCCCGCCGCCAGCGGGAGGCCCACGCCTTCCTCCAGTCGATGCGCCGCGAGGTGCTGCGGGTCTACCGCCGGCTGGGCGTGCGGGCGGCCGAGCCCGACGTGGACGGCGCCGCCCTCGCCGAGGCGCTGCGGGGGTGGCGAGCCGAGCTGGCGGTGGCCTGGAAGGGCCACCTCCTCGCCCGGGCCTCGGCCATCGGCTTCAAGCAGGAGCAGGCCGCCCTCGACGTGCTGGTCCGCAGCGTCGACCGGCTCGCCCGGGAGCTGCCGGCGGCCACCACGGCGCCCTACGCGCCGGAACACCTGCGGCGCGTCGAGGGCGACGCCGCGGGCGTGGTGGTCCGCAAGGCGCTGCTCCGCGCCCGCGTATTCGGGCGTCGCTTCTTCGGTCAGCGCGAGGCCCTGCGGGTCGTGGAGGTGCGAACCATCGGCCGCTACCACCTGAGCGGCCGCCTCCCGCCGCGCCTCGAACAGGTCGCCGGGCTGCTCGCGCTCTCGGAGCGCCACCTCCTCGACCGCGTGGACAACCTGGTGGATGGCTGGTTCCAGATGGAGCGGCGCCTGTCCGATCGCCTGGCGAAGGGCCTGACGGCGGCGGAACGGCGGGCGGCCGTCGAGGCGCTGCGCCGGGAGTTCGAGCAGGCCTTCGCCGCCGTGGCCCGGGAGGTCGACCGGCTGGCCGACGAGACGGTGCGGGTGGCGGCCGGGGCCCTGGCGGGGGTGGTCGCCGACTTCGCGCGGGACTGCGGCCGGGCCGGAACCCCCTACCTCTCGCGTTCGGCGCACCGCTTCAGCCGCGTCTACCGCGAGCGGGAGCGCGCCGTCGAGGCGCTGCGCGAGGGCTTCGCCGCGGCGCGGGACCTGGCGCGGGGCCTGGCCTCGGCGCAGGCGATGGAGCTCGAGCTGGTGCGCCTCGTCGCCGAGGTGGACGCGGTGGTCGAGGAGGTCGCCGACCAGGCGGGCCGGGACGTGCGGGGGCGCATCGCCCTCCAGTTCGACCGTCTCGGCGAGGCCCTCGACCAGGCGATGGCGGCCATCGAGCAGCTCCTGCGGGCCGCCCCCCGCGATCCCCACGCGCTCCTCGACGGCTTCGAGGCCATCGTCGCCCCCTTGCAGCCGCTCGCCGACCAGGCGGTCCAGAGCGTGCAGGACTACCAGCAGGACCTCGAGAACGCCGACCCCTTCGAGCCGCTCATCGCGCGCCTCTCGGCGGCGGTCGAGCAGCTCACCGAGCGCTACACCATCGCCGTGGGGGCGCCCTCGGTCCGGGGGCGGGGGCTCCCCCGCGCCGCCTCGGTGGTCGAGGTGCCGTTCCGGGCCATCGTGCGGGAAGCGGTCGAGACGCGGTCCACGCGGCGGTTGGGGGCGATCTCCGAGCGGTTGCACGACCAGGTCGAGGCGGCCTGGCGGGCGATTCGCGACCTCGACCGGGCCCTGGTCTTCGCCTCGGAGGTGGTGCGCTCGGAGCTCGAGCTGCTCCCGGAGGGCATGGTCGTCGACAGCACCATCGAGCTGCTCCGGGACACGCTCCTCGGCACCCACCGGCGGGTCGCCAGCCGGGTCCACGAGCTGGCGGAGGAAGGGCGGGCGCTGGCCGCCGACACCGAGCGGGGGGTGCGCGACGCCACCCTCGGGAGCCTCCAGGAGCTCGCCGCGCTGCTGGTCTCGGGCAAGGTGGGCGAGATTCGGGCGCTGATGGCGGCCCGGGCGATCTCGGCCGGCCGGCGCGAGCTGGGGGGCGTCAAGTCGGCGGCGGTCGCCGGGGCCCGGCAGCTTCGCGCCCTGGTGGGCGAGCCGGTCATCGCCGCCTTCCGCGACGCCCTGGGCCTGCCGCATCCCGAAGGCGGCGAGGAGCGGCCCGGGCCGGAGCGTTTCGCCATGCCCGAGCCACGGGTGGCGCTGCCGATGGCCTACCGCCGCCTGTT
>WGAH01000220.1 GCA_015489145.1 Deltaproteobacteria bacterium | reverse complement strand
CGCCTGGGCTGGCCCGCCCTGGGCCTGGCCGGCGGGCAGCCCGGGGAGGTCGTCGCCGGCCTCCTGCGCGTCGCCCAGCGCCTCGCCCCGGAGCGCGCCGGATGAGCCGCCGCGCCGCCGCCCTCCTCGCGGTCCTCGCGGCCCGCGGCGCCTCGCCGCGCACCGTGCCGCGCACGGTGCGCGGCGAGGACGGCGAGCCGGTGCCCGGCGCGGTGGTGGCCGCCTACGACGCCGTCCTCGACGGCGTGCAGGCGACCGCCGACGAAGACGGGACCTTCGCCCTGGAGGGCCTGCACGCCGGGACCTGGCGCCTGTGGGCGATCCCGCCGGAGGGCGACGACCACGCCGCCCGCTTCCTGCCCGACGCCACCGGCTTCTGCGACTCCCGCGCCCTGCGCCTCGCGGCGGGGGATGCCGTCGAGGACGCGGACTTTTCCCTGCCTCTCGGCGCCTCCCTCTCCGGGACCCTGCTCGGACCGGACGGCGCGCCCGTCGCCGGGGCCGCGCTGACCGCCTCCCCCGTCGACGCCCCGGGCACCGTGCTGGCGCGCTCGGCCACCGCGGACGAGGACGGCGCCTTCACCGTGCGGGGCCTCGACGCCCGGGCCGGGGTCTCCGAGAGCTGGGTCGTCTCGGTCGAGGCCGAGGGCCGGCCGGAGCAGTACCTCGGCGGCGCCTACGACGAGGCCGACGCCGCCGTCTTCACCGTCGAGCCCGCCGGGGCGGCCGAGGCGGGGACCTGGACCCTGCTCGCCGGCATCACCGTCACCGGCACCGTCACCGGCCCCGACGGGCCCGCCGCCGACGCCGCGGTCTACGTCTACGCCGAGGGGCAGATCGCCGTGGTCGCCACCGACGCCGACGGCCGCTACGAGGCCACCGGCCTGCCGCCGGGCGACGTGCTGCCCTGGGTGTCCACGCCGGGGCTGGCGATGACCTACTACCCGGACGCCGACCGGCCCACGACCTTCCTGAGCGCCCCCGAGGAGGGCGCGGTGCTCGAGGGGGCCGACATCGAGGCCCCGGCGGAGGCGGTGTTTGAGGCCTGGTTCGTCGACCCGGACACCGGCGAGGTGCTGCCCGGGGTCAGCGGGCTGCTCTACAACGACACCTTCACGGTGGGCCGCGGGGCGGCGGCCGGCGAGGACGGCCTGCTCCGCATCGACCGCCTGTCGGGGGGCGACTACACCCTGTACGCCTGGGGCTCGGAGTCGGGCCACGCCGACGACTGGGTCCGGGGGGCCGACGGCGAGCCGGCGGTGTTCACCGTCGAGGGCGAGGTGGACAACGCCCCGGTCGAGATCGCGCTTCCCCGGGCCGCGTGGCTGGCCGGCGAGGTGGTGGACGAGGACGGCGCGCCCGTGGTCGGGGCCACCGTCACCGCGGTGCGCGCCGACGGCGCCTGGGAGCAGGCGCGCACCGACGAGGACGGCGCCTGGGAGATCTTCGGCGTGCCCGCCGGCGACTGGGCGGCCTGGGCCGGCTACGACACCTGGTGCCCCGAGGACGCCGACTTCGTCGACACCTGGTGGGGCGACGAGCCCAACCCCGACTGGGCGCCCCGCATCGCGCTGGCGGAGGGGGAGGGGGTCGAGGACCTGCGGATCACCGTGCCCGGCGACGACGACCACGACGGCATGGCGGATTCCTGGGAGTCCGAGCGCGGCCTGGACCCCGAACGCGACGACGCCGCCGAGGACCCGGACGAGGACGGCTACACCAACCTCGAGGAGTACCTCCTCGACACCGACCCCCTGCGGGCCGCGGCCCTGCCCGAGCCCTGCGGGGCCCGGGGCGCCTGGCTCCTGTTCCTCGGCGCCCTGCCGGCGCGGCGGCGGAGACGGCGGGCTTGAGGCGCGCCCCGCCCCGCTGGCGGCAGGCGGCGGCCGGCCTCGCCCTCGGCGCCGTCGCCATGGCCGTGGCCCTGTGGGGGGTCGACCTCGGCGAGCTGCGCGCCGCCTTCGCCGCCGCCCGGGCGGAGTGGCTGGTCCCGGTCGGGATCATGTTCCTGATCCAGCAGGCGATCCGGGCGTGGCGCCAGGCGGTGCTGGTGCGGGCGATGCGGCCCGACCACCGCTTCCGCACCAGCCTGTCGGTGCTCTGCATCGGCTTCTTCCTGATCAACACCCTGCCGGCGCGCCTCGGCGAGCTCGCCCGGCCGGTGCTGCTGCGCGACCGCGAGGGCCTGCCCCTCGCCGCCGGCCTCGGCGTGGTCGTCGTCGAGCGCGCGGTGGACCTCGGGGCGATGTTCGCGATGATCGGCCTGGTGGCGTGGCGGGTGCCGGTGCCCTCCCAGGTGCTCGTCGTCGGCGGGCACGCCATCGACTGGGTGGACCTCGGCCGCCGGGCCACCGCCGCCGGGGTGCCGGCGATCCTCGCCGCCTGGGCCGCCCTCGTCCTCGGCGGGCCGCGGGTGGTGGCCGCCCTGCGCGCCGGTCGTCCCGGGGCCGCCCGCCGGCGCCTCGCCGACCTCGCCGAGGGCTTCGTCGCGGGCCTCGCCGTCCTGCGACGCCCCCGCCGCCTCGCCGCCGTCCTCGCGCTCACGGTGGCGACCTGGACGCTCACCGCCTGGATGTACCCGGTGCTCGCCCGGGCCTTCGGCCTGGGCGACGCCATCGGCCTCGGCGAGGGCACCGGCATCCTGGCGATCACCATGCTCGGCATGACCGTGCCCTCGGCGCCGGGCTTCGCCGGCACCTACGAGGCCTTCGTGCGCGGGGCGCTGGCCCTGTTCGGCGTCCACGGCGGCCGCCTCGACGCGGTGGCCGTCGCCTACGCCCTCACGATGCACTGGTGGATCTTCCTCGTGCAGTCCGCGACCGCCCTCTACTTCCTCGCCGTGGACCGCGTGGGCCTCGGCGCCCTCATTCGCCGGACGACCCGGGGCGCGCCGGGGCCGGACCCGGAAGGCGGCGGATGAGCAGGGCGTGGACGGGCTCGCCGCGCCGGTCGAACTTCGTCTGGTAGTTGGTCACCACGTCGTCCTCCCAGGGCACGCCGTGGCGCGCCACGTCGGCCACCCGCGCCTCCACCGCGAGGGGCAGGCCCGCCAGGGCGGCGACGAGGCGGTCGAGGTTCGGCGCGTGGTCGGTCTTGACCCGCATCGCCGCCCCCGGCGCCATCGCCCGGGCGGCCCAGGCGGCGAAGGCCGGGCCGAGCAGGCGCTTCTTCTCGTGGCGGTCCTTCTTCCACGGGTCGGGGAAGTTGACGTGCAGGCCGGCGATCTCGCCGGGGGCGAACAGGTCGTCGAGGAACCAGGCGTCGTAGCGGGCGATGAGCGCGTTGTCGACGCCGGCCGCGAGGATCTTGCGGGCGCAGAGCACCACGCGCTTGAAGCGGATCTCGACGCCCAGCCAGTCGAGGTCGGGGCGGAGACCCGCCATGCCGGCGAGGTAGAAGCCGTTGCCCGGCCCCACCTCGACGTGGAGCGGCGCCGGGCGGGCAAAGGCCTCGCGCCAGCGCCCGCGCCACCGGGGCGCCTCCTCGGCGGTCACCACCGGCCGCCCCATCTCGCGGTGGAGCTTCAGGTAGGGGTTGAGGTCCGGGTGGGGGTACTCCTCGGGGCGACGGTCGCGAAAGCGGCGCCGGTGCGGCGCGCCCCCGCCCGGCGCGGGCGCCCCGGCGGGCGACTGGGAATCCTCGGGGGGACGTTCAGGGCTCATCGGCTTCCTTCCCGGGCGGAGCGCCGCGGCGCGCGGGGCTCGCCCGGCCGACCGGATATCATCCCGCCATGGCGCCGGAAGCCCGCCCCATCGCCTCCCTGGCCCTCCTCGCGGTGCTCGCCGGCGCCTGCGAGCCGGACGAACCCGTCCTTCCCGGCATCCCCGAGGAACCGATCCTGTCGGACCTGCCCGCTCCGGGCGAGGCGGCCGCCCCGGCCCGCCGCAAGGCCCCGAAGCCCTACGAGAAGCGCGAGGACGTCTACATCGACGTGCGCTACCTCGGCGGCCGGAGCTGGTCGGAGGCCCGGCCCATCGTGGAGCGGCAGTTCGGCTCCCTGGAGTCCACCCGCGCCCTGCCCGGCGAGAAGGGGCAGGAGTACGTGTTCCCGAGAGGGGTGCTGCGCGTCCTGGACGACCGCATCTACATGATCCGCGTGCCCCTTCCCGAACCCCTGCGCCGCACCGACGCCCTCGTCGCCCTGGGCTTCCCGCCGCAGGTCGACCGCTGGGTGGTGCTGCACCGGGAGTACCGCCTCAACCACGAGTGGGGTTTTCGCCGCATCCGCATGAAGCGCCACGGGCGGGGGGACGAGCTGGTCACCGAGGTGGAGGCCTGGAGCTGGGTGCCCGGGGAGCACGACAACCGGCGCTGAGCGGTTGACCCCCGGGGGGAAAGGTGCGACGATCTCCCGGGTCTGGTCCCAGGGTCACGGGCGGGGCGGCGCGCCGCGGTCGGGGTGCGCCGCCTGCCGGCCGCCCGTTCGCGAGAGCCATGACGCGCACCGCCTCCCCTCCCCCGCCGCCGAACCGGCTCGCCCGGGCGGGTCGCCTCCTGCTGCTGGCGCTGCCCGCGGCCGGGTGCAGCGACTTCCTCATCCACGGCGAGGACCCGGTGGTGGCCGACACGGTGGCGGTCACCGAGGAGTTCGTCCAGACCGAGCCCTCCGCCGTCGACATCCTCTGGGTGGTCGACGACACCCCGTCCATGGCCGCCGAGCAGGCCGCCCTCGCCGACGCCATCGAGGGCTTCGCCGAGGGCCTCCTCGACCTGGGCGCCGCCTGGCAGGTCGGCGTGGTCAGCACCGACATCTCCGGCGAGGACGCGGGCGTGCTGCGCGGCAACCCCTGGATCATCACCCCGGCCGCCGACGACCCCACCGCCGCCCTGGCCGACGCCGCCCTCGTCGGCACCGACGGCGCCGAGCCCGCCGGCGGCCTGGGCGCCGCCTGGCTCGCCCTCACCGAGCCCCTCGCCTCGGGGGCCAACCTCGGCTTCCGCCGCCCCGAGGCCGCGCTGCACGTCATCGTCTACGCCGACGGGGACGACGCCAGCGAGCCGGTGCTCGGCGACGACCCGGCCGGCGCCTTCCTCGACTTCCTCGCCGACGAGGCCGCCGCCTCGGGGCAGCCGGCGATCCTGTCGGCCATCGTCGGCGACAGCCCCTCGGGATGCGTCGGCAGCGGCGGCACCGCCGTGGCCGGCGAGCGCTACCTGGCGGTGGCCGAGGGCTCCGGGGGCGCCACCGCCAGCGTCTGCGACCCCGACTTCGCCGTGCTCATGGACGCCCTGGCGTCGATATCCGCGCCCTTTCCCGACACCTTCCCCCTCTCGGCCGTCCCCGAGCCCGGCACCGTGCGGGTGAGCGTGGACGGCGAGCGCCTCGACGGGGGCTGGTCGCTGTCCGAGGACCCGCCGGCCGTCGTCTTCGACGAGCCGCCCCCGGCCGGCGCCGTCATCGAGGTCCGCTACGAGGTGCCGGCGTGATCCCCGCCCTGCTGCTGCCGCTGGTCCTCGCCGCCTCCGACCCGCTGGCGGTCTGGGACTTCGCCGAGGACGACGGCGGCTTCCAGCCGAGCGGCGAGGCCGACCAGTGGGAGTGGGGCCCGGTCGCCTCCGGTCCCGGGGCGGGCTGGAACGGCGAGGACGCCTGGGCCACCCTGCTGGACCGCGACTACTTCAACGACGGCGACGACTACCTCACCTTCCCCACCCTCGACCTCACCGGGGCGAGCCGCCCGGTGCTGGGCCTGGCGCACTGGTACGACATCGACGAGGGGGGCGACGCGGGACTCGTCGAGCGCTGGGACGGCGCCGCCTGGCAGCCCCTCGAGCCCGTCTACGGCTACCCCACCGACGCCGGCTTCACCGGCGCCAGCGACGGCTGGGTCGAGGACTGGTTCGACCTCGACGGGGTGAGCGATGCCTCGCTGCTCCGGCTGGCCTTCCACGCCGACGCCTCCGGCGCCCGCGCCGGCTGGTACCTCGGCCTCGCCCGCATCGAGGACGGCGACCCGGTGCCCCCGCTGGTGGTCTACACCCTGCTGCCCGAGGACACCCAGGACGTCGAGGGGCCCTACGCCGTCGCCGCCCGCATCGTCGACGACCTCGGCGCGGTGTCGGCCGAGCTTCGCTGGTCCGACGGGGTGGACGAGGGCACGGCGCCCCTGGCGGTGGAGGCCGACGGCGAGACCTGGGACGGCGAGCTCGACGGGGTGGAGCCCGGCACGGAGCTTTGCTGGTGGATCGAGGCCACCGACGGCGACAACCTCGCCACCGGCGAGACCGCCTGCTTCTCGGTGCGCCTGCCGGCCCCGGGCCCGCCGGCGGTCGCCGCCGACCGGCCGGTGGGCGCCGCCGTGCCGCTGGCCTGGGAGCCGCCCGAGGACCCGCTCTACCCGGTGCTCGGCTACGTCGTGTACCGCGACGGCGAGCCGGTGGCCTGGCCGGTGGACCCGGAGGTCGAGCTGCCGGTGAGCGCCGAGCGGCACGAGGTCGTGGTCTCCGCCGTCTTCGACACGCCCCGCGGCGACCGCGAGGGCGAGCCCTCCGAGGCGCTCGAGCTCGAGACGGCGATCCCGGCGGTGGTCGACCTGAGCCCCGCCGAGGTCTGGCAGGGCGAGCGGGTCCACCTCGCGGTGACGGCCCGCTACCTGCTGCTCGGGGCCGAGGGGGTGGCGGAGCTCGACGCCGGCGAGGGCGTCGAGGTCGTCGACACCGAGGTGCTCGACGTGGACCGGGCGGTGTTCACGGTGGAGGTGGCCGCCGACGCCGCCACCGGGGCCCGCGCCCTGACCCTCACCGGCGGGGCCGGCAGCGCCACCCTCGAGGACGCGCTGACGGTGCTCGACGGCGCCGACCGTCCCGCCCTCCTCGCGATCAGCCCGGACGCCGCCGAGCAGGGCGAGGCCCTCACCCTCGAGATCAGCGCCAGCGACCCGCCCGAGGCGAGCCCGACCGTCGACCTCGGCGACGGGATCATCGTCGGCGGCATCGAGGTGGACGGCGCGACGATTCGCGTCGAGGCCACCGTCGAGGCCGACGCCCCCGTCGGCCTCCACCCGGTCACCGTCGACGACGGCCGCCGCGTCCTCGGAGGGGTCGAGCTTCGCGTCCGCGACCGGGCCGCGCCGCCCGAGCCGGTGTGCGGCTGCGCCGCCGGCGGTTCCCGCGCCCCGACGGCGCTGGCGCTGCTCTCCCTCCTCGCGGCCGCCCTCGCGTTCCGCCGCCGAGGTTGACAGGGCTTCCCGCCGGGTAAGGGGAAGGGGGCAAGCCGGGCGGGACCGGCGGTGCGCTTCGGACCGCGGCCCGCCCGATCAGCGAGAGACCCCACCTTCCCCGCGGAGGAAACCCCATGGCCTTCGAACTGCCCGCCCTGCCCTACGCCAAGGACGCCCTGGCCCCCCACATCTCGGCCGAGACCCTCGAGTTCCACCACGGCAAGCACCACGCCGGCTACGTCAACAAGCTCAACGGCTTCGTCGAGGCCGACCCCAGCCTCGCCGGCAAGAGCCTCGAGGAGCTGATCACCACCACCGAGGGCGGCGTGTTCAACAACGCGGCCCAGGTCTGGAACCACACCTTCTACTGGAACTCGATGAGCCCGAACGGCGGCGGCGAGCCCACCGGCGCCCTCGCCGAGGCCATCGCCCGCGACTTCGGCTCCTTCGCCGCCTTCAAGGACGCCTTCTCCAAGGCCGCCGCCGGCCGCTTCGGCTCGGGCTGGGCCTGGCTGGTCAAGGACGCCGACGGCAAGCTCTCGGTGATGAGCACCGCCAACGCCGGCAACCCCCTCACCGACGGCCTCACCCCGATCCTCACCTGCGACGTGTGGGAGCACGCCTACTACATCGACTACCGCAACGCCCGGCCCAAGTACGTCGAGGCCTGGTGGAACCTGGTGAACTGGGACTTCGCCAGCGCGAACTTCGCCGGCTGAGCCGCTCAGCGGCCCGCCACCAGGGCTTCCACGAGGTCCGCCACCCGCTCGGCCGTGTCCGGGCGGGCCTGGCGGGCCGAGGCCTCCGCCATCGCGCGGAGGCCTTCGCGATCGGCGAGCAGGGCGGCGACGCGCCGGGCCGCGGCCTCCACGTCGAGGCCGTCCTCGGTGAGGACCACGGCCGCGCCGGCTTCTTCGAGGGCCCGGGCGTTGGCCTCCTGGTGGTTGTCCGTGACGTTGGGGCTCGGCACGAGCACGGCCGGCAGCCCGACGGCGGCGATCTCGGCCAGGGTCGAGGAGCCGGCCCGGCAGACGACGAGGTCGGCGAGGGCGTAGGCGTCGGGCATGCGCTCCTCGTAGGGGACGAGCGCCACCCCCGGCGGCAGGGGCTCGAGCTCGGCGCGCACGCGCTCGTGGTAGGCCGGGCCGGTGACGAGGACGAGGTCGAAGGCGCGGTCGGGGAGCCGGGCCAGGGCCGTTCCGAGGGCGTTGAGGGTGGCGGCGCCGAGCGAGCCGCCGACGACGAGGAGCACCGGCCGCTCGCCGGACAGGCCGTAGCGGGACCGGGCGGCGGCGGCGTCGCCGCGCGCGACCCCCGGCGCCACCGGCAGGCCGACCACCTCGCGGGGCGCGCGCCCGGGCAGGCGGTCGGCGGTGGCGGCGTAGGTCAGCAGCACGAGGTCGGCCACCCGGGCGCAGAGCCGGTTGGCGAGCCCCGGGGTGACGTTGGCCTCGTGGACCACCCGGGGCACGCCGAGCGTCCAGGCCGCCAGCACCGGCGGGGCCGAGATGTAGCCCCCGACCCCGAGCACCACCGCCGGGCGCAGGCGCCGCAGCACCCGCCGGGCCCGGAGCACGCTGCCGAGGAGGTCCAGCCCGAAGCGGGCCCGGGCGGCCAGGCCGCCGCCGCGCGGGTACTGCGCCGCCTCGACCGGGTGGAAGGGAATGCCGCGCTCGGG
>WGAH01000219.1 GCA_015489145.1 Deltaproteobacteria bacterium | reverse complement strand
TCCCACGCCCGCGCCGCCTGCCCCGACACCCCGTGAGCGGCCCTCGACCGCGACGGCCTCGCCCTCGTCGACCCGACCGGCGACGCCGGCGAGGCGGCGGCCGCCCTCGACCTCGCCGGCGACGACGACCTTCCCGTCCTCGCCTGGAGCGCCGACGAGGAGCACCTCTGCCTGCGCCTCGGCCTCGCCGGCGACCCCACCGACGGCACCGCCGGGGCCGCCGTCCCCGGGAGCTGGGCGGTGCTGATCCAGGTCGTCCCGGAGGGCACCCCCGCCGAGGACCTCGAACCCGCCTGGGACTTCGCCCTGGCCCTCGACCAGGAGGGCGCCGCGATCGGCCTGTACACCGCGGCCGGCGGCGGCGACACCGGCGGCGACACCGGCGGCGGCGCCGGCGGCGAGACCGACTGGACCGCCGCCTGGGACCCGACCCCGCGCTGGTCCGCCGCCGCGCCCTTCGACGCGGGCTACGCGGCGGTCGCCGTGCCGGCGAAGGCCCCGCCCACCCCGCCGGCGACGGACACCGGCGGCGACACGGGGACGGCCACCGGCGACCCGCCGGCCCGCACCCTCGAGCTCGCGGTTCCCCGCGAGGCCTTCGCCGAGGCCACCGGGCTGGCCGCCACCGCCTCCTTCCGCCTCGCCGCCGCCACCGGCACCGCCAGCGGCCGGGCCGGGGCCGACCTCGCCGGCGGCGCCGCGCTCGCCGGGGCGCTTTCCGGGGCGGTGGCCATCGACGCCGACGGCGACGGCCTCACCCGCTTCGAGGAGGAGGCCCTGGGCACCGACCCGGAGTCGGCCGACACCGACGGCGACGGCATCGACGACGGCACCGAGGCCGCCTGCGCCGCCGGCGGGCCGGGTACCGACCGCGACGGGGACGGCCTGAGCGATGCCTGGGAGGGGGACGGCGACAGCGACGGCGACGGGGCGCCGGACTTCTGCGACGCGGACGACGACGACGACGGCGTGCCCACCGCCGAGGAGGGCACCGGCGACACCGACGGCGACGGGGCGCTGGACTACCTCGACCCCGACGCCGACGGCGACGGCGTGCCCGACGGCGAGGAGGGCGACGGCGACGCCGACTGCGACGGGGCCATCGACCGCCTCGACGCCGACGACGCCGACGGACCCTGCGCCGATCCCGACGGCGACGGACTCGACAACGCCGCCGAGGAGGACTGCGGCACGCACCCCGACGACCCGGACACCGACGGCGACGGCATCCCCGATGGCGACGACTGCGACCTGCCCACCGAGGCCGGCACCGCCCCGCCCGACACCTGCGCCGGCGACACCTGCGCCGGCCACGTCACCGGCGGGGCGTGCAGCGCCCTGCCCGGTCGGGCGGTCCTGCCCTGGCTGCCCCTGGCCGCCCTCGCGGCCCTCGCCGCCCGCCGTGGTGCGCGCGCCGGCGTCCTCGCGGGGCTGCTCCTCCTCGCCCTGCCCGTCCGCGCCCAGCAGGTCGACGTGCAGCGCTTCCGCCCGGCCGCCGGCGACGGGCCCTTCGCCGGCCTCCCCCTCGCCGCCGCCTCGGGACCCGGCGTCGCCCTGTGGTTCGACGAGGCCCGCACCCCGCTGGCCTGGCGGGGCCCCGACGGCGAGGCGACGGCCCTCCTCGACGGGGTGAGCGCGCTGGACCTCGCCGCCTGGACCGCGGTCGGCCCGGCGCTCGTCGGCCTCGACCTGCCCGTGGTGCTCCAGGCCCGGCTCCCCTCGGGAAACCGCGGGCCCTTCCTCGGCGACGCCGCCGTCGAGGCCCGCGGCGCCCTCTGGCGACGGTGCGGCGCGGCCGTCGGCGCGGCCGCCCGCCTCACCCTGCCCACCGGCGAACCCGCGGCCTGGCTCGGGGCGGCCGGCCCCACCGGCGAGGTGCGCCTGCTCGCCTCCGACCGCCTCGGCGCCCTCGTCCTCGCCGCGAGCGCCGGGCCCCGCTTCGGCCCGCGGCAGGCCGTCGTCGACCTCGTGGTGGACGACGCCCTCACCGCCGCCGCCGGCCTGGCCTGGGAGCCGCGAGGCGGCCCCCTCGCCGCCGCCTTCGAGGTGAACGCCGAGGCCTGGCTCGGCCAGGTACCGGGCACCCGCCCGCCGGGGGCGCGGCCCGCCGAGGGCCTCGCCACCGTCACCTGGCGCCCCGCGCCGGGCCTCGACGCGGTGGCCGGCCTCGGCGCCGGTCTCAGCGCCGGAATCGGAAGCCCCCGGACCCGGGCCGTCCTCGCGCTGCGCTGGCGGCCCGGGGCCTGAAGCCGGAGGCGCTCAGAACTCGGGAGCCGGGGTGACGGCGAGGAAGCCGAAGTAGTGGTTGGCGAGGTCGTTGTCGGCGTCGGAATCGCCGGTGATCACCACGTAGAAGCTGTCGCTGTCGGGCAGCTCGAGGTCGAGCACCGCGGGATCGGCCCCGCCGTCGTAGTCGTTGGTGTCGGCCGTCGCCAGGACGGTGGAGCCGTCGTCGTCGTAGACGGTGATCGTCGCGTCGAGGAGCGAGCCGTAGGCCTGCGCGAACAGGGTGACCGTCAGGTACTTGCCGCCGAGGCCGCCCACGTCGTCGGCGTAGACGAGGAAGGAGTCCGCCTCGTCGTCGGCGGCGAGGTTGCCGTCGAAGCGGGCGTAGTACCAGTCCGCGGTGGCCGAGGACTCGGTCATCTCGAGGGCGAGGCCCTGGCCCGGCAGGTCGTTGGGCTCCTCCTCGGGCTGGGAGAGCTCGGCGACGTAGCCGGTCATCACGCCCGGGTAGAAGGTGCCGGTGCCACTCGCGCCCGCCGAGTCCTCCATCACGAGGTAGTAGACCGAGCCGCCCTCGACCGGCCAGGCGATGCCCACGTCGTAGAGGAAGGCGTCGTAGTTGAGGCCCACGTAGCGGTCGAGGGAGTAGACCGGATCGTCGGTGCGGGCCAGCAGGTTCCAGTCGGCGTCGTAGAGCGACATCACCGGCTGGAGGTCGGCGAGGTAGGTGGGCCAGAGCGAGACCATGTAGTAGGCGCCGTCGGAATCCTCGGAGAACTCCATCGGGAAGATGTCGACGTCGCCCGCGTCGTCCATCTGGCCCCAGAAGTCGAGGGCGTAGGACGCGAAGCCGTTCGGGTACCACTCGTACCAGTAGGACTCGTAGCCGGCGGCCAGCTTGTCGACCTCCTCCTGGGTGTCGTTGCCCTCGACCTCGCTGACATCGAGGGACCAGCCGTGCAGCTCGTAGTCGTAGCTCGGGCCGCCCGAGGGCGAGCTCGACTCGTCGGACCAGTCGCTCCACTCGAGCACCTCGACGTAGTAGGTGCCGGTGTAGGTCGCCTGGAAGGGCAGGGCCGAGTCGGTCTCCTGGAAGCGGTGCGGCATGTCGTCGTTGGTGGCGAGCAGCTCGCCGGACTCGTCGTAGAGCCGCAGCACGGTGTCGGGCTCGCCGTCCTCGTCCCAGATGTAGTCGAGGGAGGCCACCATCACCATCTGGCCCTCCTCGAGCTCCAGGGCGAACCAGTCGCGGTCGCCGGCCTCGCCGATCTCCTCGTCGGCCATCCAGCTCGCGTCGTAGTCGTAGTTGCCGCTCGAGTCCATCGGGAAGCTGCCCAGCTCGACGGGGCAGGCGGTCTCGGGGGTGTCCCCGCAGTCGTCGGCGGCCGCGCCGCCATCCCCGCTGCCTCCGTCGCCGCTGCCGCCGTCGCCGGCGCTGCCGCCGTCGCCGGCGCTGCCGCCGTCGCCGCCCTCGTCGCTGATGGTCTTGTCGCCGCCGCAAGCGGCGAGCAGGGAACCGAGAAGCAGGGTCACCAGCCAGGTGCGTCGCATGGTCTTCGCCTCGTGGGTCTGGGTGGAGGGGCGGTGCGGTCGCGGCCTCGACGGCCGTCGGAACCGGCTTCCGACCTGCACGCCCCGAACGGTCGAGGAAGTGTAGACCGGCGGCGACACCCCGGCAAGGCCCGGATCGGCCCGCCCGGGCATCGCCGGTCGCGCATCTCCCGCTTGCCCTCGGGCCCCATCCCGCCCTAAGCTGGAAGTCCGCCGCGCACCGCGGTGTCTCCCCCGGCGGAGAGGCCGCGCCGCCCCCCAC
>WGAH01000218.1 GCA_015489145.1 Deltaproteobacteria bacterium | reverse complement strand
GGCGTGGGCCGCCGCCCGCAACCTCTCGCAGATGGCCGGCCGGCCCGACCCCGCCCCGGCGCGGGACGAGCACGGCCACACCGCCGACGACCTGATGCGGCTGGCCGAGCAGATGCGCGTCAGCATCGAGCGAGCGCGGGAAACCGCCACGCGCACCGCCAGCGGGGCGCACGCCTGCTGTGGCACCCCCGGGTGCCCCCACGCGGCGCGGGAGCACGCGCAGGCGATGGCCGACGTGGACCGGCTCACCGCCGACCTGGCCGGCGTGGAGCGCGCGGCGGCCGAGCTGGCCGGCGTGGACCGGGAGGCCCGGGCTCGCGCGGCGGCCGAGCGCGCCGACGCGCTGAAGCGGGCGCAGGAGGCCGAGCGGGTGGCCCGCCAGTGGTCGGAGGCCGCCCGCCGGGTGAGCGCCCGGATGACCGCCGCCGGCCGGCTGCTCGGACTGCTGACCGCCAAGCCCGCCGGCGTGGACCGCCCCGCCGCGCCGCGCCCGTCCCCGGGGGACGTGGACGCCGCCCGGCGCACGCTGGATGCCGCCCGGATGGCCGAGGCCGCGAAGGCGGTCAAGGCCGGCGACGTGGACCGGCTGGGGCAACGGCTGGAGGCTGTCCGGCAGGCGAAGACCGAAGCCGAGGAGCGGGCCGATGCGATGGACCGGCTGCTCAACGTGGTGCGGGAGGCCCCGAACCGGGCGCTGGCCGGTGTGGTGGAGCGGCTGGGCGCGGCCTCCGGGCTGCGGCTCGTGCTGACCGCCAAGGGCGGCGTGGACGTGACCGACGCGCAGGGCACGCCCTGGCGGTGGATGTCCACCGGGGCGCGCGTCTACGCCGACGCCAGGCTGCGGCTGGCGCTGCGGCGAGAAGCCGCGCGGCTGGAGCACGCCGAGGCGCTCCCGACGTTCATCGACGAGGCCCAGTCCTGGTCCGGGTGGTCGCGCGACGGCGACGGGCTGCTGTCCGACCCCGGCGTGGTCTACCTCTGGACTGTGGGGGCGTAATGGCCGTCTCCGACACCCTGTTCGCCACCCTGCACCTCGCCCTGCTGGCGGGGGCGTTCCTCCTGCTGTGGTCCCTGTCGCAGGAGGATTAGCCCTCCTCGTCGCGTGCGCTGCCCCCGTCCGCCGGTACATATATATAGCGGACGGGGGCTTTGCTTTGCCCCTCAGGGAGGTCGCATGGAGCGCGTGGTGAAGGCCCTGGAGGAACTGGCGCTGGGCAACCTGGCCCGCGCCAAGGAGATGTTCCGCGCGGCGGGCACTGGCCCGACGCTGGCGCACGGTGGGGCCGGCATGATCTCGCGCCTGATCGAAGCCCGCCAGGATGCCGACGAGGCCAAAGCCCGGGCCAACGACCTCCTCGTCGAGGTCGTCGAGGGCATCCTGGTCACCATCATCGCGAGGGCGGTCGGCGGGGACGACGCCCGCACGTCCGACGTGGACGTGACCGACGTGGAGATCACGATCACCCCTCGGAGGGTGCGGGTGTCCGCCCGCGCGACGGCGCTCGGAGCGGGCATGGCCGGTGAGGAGCTGCGGCTGCACAACCTGTTCAAGCGGGCCCGTTGGTCCTGGTCCCACACCGGCGGCTACTGGTCGGGGCGTATCTACATGGAGTGGTCCCGATGACCGGCCGCCAGCTCCAGCGTGGAACCTCCGAGTGGGATGCTGCCTGGAACGCCCTCGCGTGCGCTCCCATCAACCGGGGGCTGGTGAACCGCACCGCAGCGCGTGACCCCGCCACGGGGGAGGTGTGGCAGTACGTCGGCACGGCCGACGGCTGGCACGAGTTCCGCCACAGGCACCACCCGGCCGTTGGAGGCCGAGTCGTGGTTAGGCTTCAACTGTAGGCATCGCGCCGGAGGTGGTGGAATGAGCGCGACCAATCGGGGCGGCAAGCGCCGCCGCCTGGACACCTACTTCACCCCGGAGCCGCTGGCTCGCGCGGTGTGCCACGCGCTCCGCAAGGACGGGGTGCGCCCCAACGTGGTCATCGAGCCGTCCGTGGGTGAGGGGGCGTGGGTGACCGCCGCCCGCGAGGCGTGGCCGGGGGCCACCGTCGTCGGCGTGGACGTGCGCCCCGACGCGCGGGGCATCGCTCTGTGCGACATCGGCTACGTGAGCGACTGGCCGGAGTGGGCCGCC
>WGAH01000217.1 GCA_015489145.1 Deltaproteobacteria bacterium | reverse complement strand
GTTCATGCGCCAGGCCGGCCGCTACCTCCCCGAGTACCGCGCGGTGCGCGAGCGCACGAGCTTCCTCGAGCTCTGCCACGACCCCGAGCTCGCCACCGAGGTCACCCTGCAACCCCTGCGCCGCTTCGGCTTCGACGCGGGCATCGTGTTCAGCGACATCCTGCTGCCCCTCGAGGCGATGGGGCGCACCCTCACCTTCGGCAAGGGCCACGGCCCGGTCTTTCCCGAGCCGGTCCGCACCCGCGCCGACATCGACGGCCTCCGGGAGCTCGACCCGGCGCGCGACCTCCGCGACACCCTCGCCGCCGTGCGGCTCTGCAACGAGCGCGCGGAGGTGCCGGTGCTCGGGTTTGCCGGCGCGCCCTTCACCCTCGCCTGCTACCTCGTCGAGGGCCGGGGCTCGAAGGACTGGATCGAGGTCAAGCGCATGATGTTCGCCCGCCCCGACGACTTCCGCGCCCTCCTCGACCGGCTGGCCGACGCCGTCGGCGCCTTCCTCCAGGCCCAGGTCGAGGCCGGCGCCCCGGCGGTGCAGCTCTTCGACACCTGGGCCGGCGCCCTGGCCCCCGACGACTTCCGGCGCTGGGCCCTGCCCGCCGCCCGCCGCGCCCTCGCCTTCGTCCGCGAGGCCCCGACGATCTACTTCACCAAGGACAGCGGCCCCTTCCTGCCCTGGCTGGCCGAGTCCGGCGCCACCGCCATCGGCCTCGACTGGCGGGTGGACATGGCCCGCGCCCGCGCCGCCCTCGGCGAGACGCCGGTGCAGGGCAACCTCGACCCCATCGCCCTGTACGCCCCCCCGGACGCGATCCGCGAGCGGGTGCGCGCGATCATTCGCGCCGCCGGCCCGCGGGGGCACATCTTCAACCTCGGCCACGGCATCACGCCCCGCACCCCCCTCGAAGGGGTGGCCGCGGCGGTGGAGGCCGTGCGGGAGTGGTCGTGGAACTGACCCCCGAGATCCTGCTCAAGTTCAGCACCCGCGGGCCCCGCTACACCAGCTACCCCACGGCGCCGCACTGGCGCGAGGACTACCCGGTCGAGGCCTTCCACGCCGCCCTCGGCCGCCTGCGCGAGCCCTGCGAGGTCTACGTCCACATCCCCTTCTGCCGCGAGCAGTGCACCTTTTGCGGCTGCACGATGGCGGTGGCCGGGCGGCGCGAGGCCGGCACCCGCTACCTCGACGCCCTGGAGCGGCAGGTCGACGAGCTGCCCCTGCCCCGCGACACCGTCGCCGTCGCCCGCATCCACCTCGGCGGCGGCACCCCCACCTGGCTCAGCCCCGCCGAGATGGAGCGCCTCTACGGCATCCTGTTCCGCCGCTTCCGCCCGGTGGAGGGCGCCGAGCTCAGCGTCGAGGCCGACCCGGAGGTCACCACGGACGAGCACGTCCACGTCCTGCGCGCCCTCGGCGTCAACCGCCTGAGCCTCGGCGTCCAGAGCTTCGATCCCGTCGTGCTCGCCGCGGTCAACCGCCCCCAGGAGCAGGCCCGCATCCACCACGTCCTCGAGCTGGCCCGCTCGCTGGGGATGCGCTCGGCCAACCTCGACCTGATCTACGGGCTGCCCCACCAGGACGAGGCGAGCTTCGCCGACACGATCCGCCGCACCCTCGAGATGCGGCCCGACCGCCTCGCGATCTTCGGCTACGCCCACGTGCCCTGGCTCAAGCCGCACCAGAAGCGCATCCCCGCCGACGCCCTGCCGACGCCCCTGCAGCGGGTGGGGCTGTTCCTCCTCGCCCACCGGATGCTGACCGAGGCCGGCTACGAGGCGATCGGCATGGACCACTTCGCGCTGCCCGACGACGAGCTCGCCGTCGCCCGCCGCGCCGGGGCGCTGCACCGCAACTTCATGGGCTACACCACCCGGCCCGACCTCGACATGGTGGGCCTGGGCATGAGCGCCATCAGCGAGTTCGAGGACGCCTACGTGCAGCAGAAGGCGCGGCTGTCGCGCTGGTGGAAGGCGGTGGAGACCGGCGCGAGCCCCGTCGAGAAGGGCATCGCGCTGACCCGCGAGGACCGCCTGCGCCGCGACGTGATCAACCGCATCATGTGCAACCTCGTGCTGCCCTGGAAGCCGGTGGCCGAGCGCTGGGACATCGACCCGGCCGAGCACTTCGCCGACGAGCTGGCCCGCCTCGCCGAGCTGGAGCGCGACGGGCTGGTCACCCTCGACGCGGACGCCCTGCGGGTCACCGAGTTCGGCCGGCTCCTCGTCCGCAACGTCGCGATGATCTTCGACACCTGGCTCGGGCGGCGCGACGGCCGGGGATCCGCCGGCCCGCGCTACAGTCAGACCGTCTGAAGCCGGAGGACGCATGGCGCCGCGCACCCACGTCTGGATGCTGAACATGGGCGGCCCCGACCGCCCCGAGGCCGTCCGGCCCTTCATCGAGCAGCTCCTGTCCGACCCGGAGGTCGTGCAGCTCCCGGCGGGGCTCGGCTGGCTGCGCCCCGTCCTGGCCTGGCTGGTCGCCCGCCTGCGCGCGCCGAAGCTCCTGCCGGTCTACGAGCGCCTCGGCGGGGCCTCGCCCCAGCTCCGCATGGTCGAGGAGCAGGCCCTGGCCCTCGGGCGGGTGCTCGGCGAGCGCTACGCCTGCCGGCCGGTGCTCCGCTACAGCGCCCCCACCGCCGACGAGGCCGCCGAAAGCCTCCTCGACGGCGACCAGCTCGTGCTCCTCAGCCTCTACCCCCACGCCTGCCGGGCGACGACGGGCACCTCGCTCGCCGACGCCCGCCGGGCGGTGAAGGCCGCCGGCCGCGCGGTCGCGGTGGCCGAGGTCGGCAGCTACCCCGCCGACCCGGGCTACGTCGAGGCGGTGGCCGAGACGGTGCGCGAGGCGATTCGGGAGCTGCCCGACGGCGCCGACTACGCCGTGCTGTTCAGCGCCCACGGCATCCCCGAGCGCCTCGCCCGGGCCGGCGACCCCTACCCCGGCGAGATTCGCGCCACCGTCGAGGCCCTCGTCGAGCGCATCCCGCTGGAGCGCCCCCACCACCTCTCCTACCAGTCCAGGGTGGGGCCGGCCCGGTGGCTCGGGCCCGCCACCGTCGACCGGGTCCGCGAGCTGGGCCGGCAGGGCGTCCGGGCGCTGGTGGTGGTTCCCCTGTCGTTCACCAGCGACCACGTCGAGACCCTCGACGAGCTCGACCGCGAGCTGAGGCGCGTCGCGGAAGAGGCCGGCATCGAGCACTTCGTCCGCGCCCCCGTCGTCGGCACCCGCCCCACCTTCGTCCGCGCGCTGGCCGAGCTCGTCCGGCGGGCCGAGCGCGACGCCGGCTGGGAGGTGCCCGAGGACGCCGTCGCCGAGGCGACCCGCCGGGCCCTGCGGGAAGAAGCCGAGCGCGAGGCCCGGGCCGCCGAGGCGGCGCGGCAGGGCGGCCCCGCCGTCGAGACCGAGGACGCCAGCGAGCAGCCCACCGAGATCGCCGAGCCGCCCGCGGCGCCGCCGGACGGGGAGGACGTCGACGACGAGCCCACCGAGGAGGGCCCCGCCCCGATCCGGCGGCCCGGTGGGGCCCCGGTGCTGCGGGCGCCGGAGCTCGGGGCCTCGAGCCGCCTCGCCGCCCTGGCCGCCGCCGACGAGGACGAGCCTCCCACCGTCGTCATCAGCCCGCAGCGGGCCCGCCGCCTGGCGCGCGAGGCCCTCGCCGGCGAGGCCGGCGGGGATTCCGAGGAGTCCTGAATGCCCCGGGTCATCGTCGTCGGCGCCGGCATCTCCGGCCTGTCCGCCGCCGCCTTCCTCGACGAGGAGGGCGTCGAGCTCACCGTCGTCGAGGCCGGCCCCCGGGCCGGCGGCAACGTCCGCAGCGACCGCGAGGACGGCCGCGTCCTCGACCTGGCGAGCAACGGCTGGCTCGACAACGAGCCGGCGGTCGGGCGGCTCCTCGACCGGGTGGGCCTCGCCGGCCGCACCGTGCCGGCGAACCGCGCCCACTACGGCACCCGCTGGATCTTCGCCGACGGCCGCATGCACCCGGTGCCGATGTCGCCGCCGGCCATGATCCGCACCCGGCTCCTCGGCTGGGGGGCGAAGCTCCGGCTGCTGCTCGAACCCTTCATGCCCCGCGGGCCCGCCGACCGCGACGAGAGCGTGGGCGACTTCGTGCGGCGGCGGCTCGGGCAGGCCTTCCTCGACCGCATGGTCGGGCCGATGGTGGCCGGCATCTTCGCCGCCGACGCCGACCGGCTCAGCCTGCGCGCCGGCCTGCCGCGCATGTACGAGCTCGAGCGCGAGTACCGCAGCCTGTTCGTCGCGATGATGAAGCTCCGGCGCGGCGGGGCCCCCTCGGGCCACCTCACGACGCTGGAGGGCGGCGTGGGCACCCTCACCGACACCCTCGCCGCCCGCCTCGGCGACCGCCTGCGCCTCGCCACCCCGGTCACCGCCATCGAGCGGCGCAAGGGCGGCTGGCTCGTCCACGCCGAGGGGGGCAGCCTCGAGGCTGACGCGGTGGTGCTGGCGGCGCCGGCCTGGGCCCAGGCGCCCATCGTGCGGGGCCTCGACCCCGAGGCGGCGGCGGCGCTGGACGGCATCCCCTACGCGCCCACGAACGTGCTGATCACGGCGCACCCGGCCGGCGCCTGGGACCGCAGCCCCGACGGCTTCGGGGTGCTGGTCGCCCGAAACGAGGACACCGGCGGCGTTCTCGGCACGGTCTTCACCTCGAACATGTTCCCGGAGCAGGCCCGCGAGGGCGAGGTGCTCCTCCGCACGATCGTCGGCGGCGGCATCCACCCCGAGGCAGCCGCCCTCGACGACCAGGAAATCCTGGCCCGGGCCCGGCGCTTTCACGCCGCCTGCTTCGGCGCGGAGCGCGAGGGCCCGCACTGGTGGCGCGTCTACCGGCACCCGCGGGGCATCCCGCAGTACCCGGTGGGCCACCCCTCCACCGTGCGGGCGGTGCGGGCCGCCCAGGCGCGCCACCCGGGCCTTTTCTTCACCGGCAACCACCTCGAGGGGGTCGGCGTCAAGGACTGCGTCCGCAACGGCGAGCGCATCGCCCGGGAGGCGCTCGCCTTCCTCGGCCACCCGGCCGGCGAGGCCTGAGTGGCCGAGGCGGCGCCGCGGCTCGTCGCCCGGGGCCTGCGCCGCTCGGTCGGTGGCCGGGCGGTGCTCGCCGGGCTCGACCTCGCGGTGCCCCGCGGCGGAACCCTGGTCGTGCGGGGGCCGTCCGGGGCCGGCAAGACGGTGCTGCTGCGGGCGCTGGCCTGGCTCGACCCCCTCGACGGCGGCGAGGTGCGCCTCGACGGCCGCACGCCCCGCGAGTGGGGGGTGCCGGCGTGGCGGGCGCGGGTGGCCTGGCTGCCCCAGCAGCCGGCGACGCCGGAGGGCAGCCCCGCCGACCTCGCCCGGCGCCTCGCCGGCCTGCGGGCGGTGCGCCACGCCCGCGATCCCCTCGACCTCGCCCGGCGCCTCGGCCTCGACGCGGCGCGCTGGCGGCGGCGCTGGCAGGAGCTCTCCGGCGGCGAGCGGCAGCGGGCGCACCTGGCGCTGCTCCTCGCCGCCGAGCCGGCGGTGCTCCTCCTCGACGAGCCCACCGGTGCCCTCGACGCGGAGGCCACCGCCGCCGTCGAGTCGCTCACCGCCGGCACGACCCGGGTGTGGGTCACCCACGACGCCGGCCAGGCCGAGCGCCTCGCCGCCCTGCCCGGCGCGGCCACCCTGCGCCTGGACGGCCCGGGAGGCGCGCCGTGAATCCGCGTGAGCCGGCGTTGCACCTGAATGTTTCGCCGCTCGCACCGCGCGCCGGGCGGGGACGAGCCGCGAGCACCCCCGCCGTGATTTCGCGTGAGCGCGCGTTACGCCTCGATGATTCGAGGTTCGCGCCATGACCGACCTCATCGTGCTGGGCTGGGGCGACCTCGCCCTCGGGGCGAGCTTCATCCTCGTGCACGCCGGCCTCAGCCTGTGGCTGCGCCTGGGCCTGGAGCGGCGGCTGCTCGTGTCGGCGGCGCGGGCGGTGGTGCAGCTCGGCATCCTCGGCGCCGTGCTCGTGCCGGTCTTCCGCTCGGGCAACCCATGGCTGGTGCTCGCCATCGCCACCGGCATGGTGGCCCTGGCCGCCCGCGAGGCGGTGCGACGCGTGAGTCGACGTTACGCGGGGATCTTCGGCACGTCCATCGGCAGCGTGAGCCTCGCCGCCGGGGCGACGGTGCTGCTGGCGAGCCTGGCGATCCTGCGGGCGGAGCCGTGGTGGGACCCGCGCTACCTCGTGCCCTTCCTCGGCATGATCCTCGGCAACTCCCTCAACGGCGTCAGCCTGGGCCTCGACCGCTGCCTCGCCGAGCTCGACCGCGGGCGCGACGAGGTGGAGCTGCTCCTCGCCCGGGGGGCGACCTGGTGGGAGGCCGCCCGCCCGGTGGCCGCCGAGGCGATCCGCACCGGCCTGGTGCCGATCGTCAACACGATGAGCGTCGTGGGCCTCGTCAGCATCCCCGGCATGATGACCGGGCAGATCCTCGGCGGCACCCCGCCGGAACAGGCGGCCCGCTACCAGGTGCTCATCCTGTTCCTCATCGCCGGGGCGGTGGCGCTCGGCACCGCCGGCGCGGTGCTGGCGAGCCTCGCCCGCCTGTTCGACCGCGACCACCGCCTGCGGGCCGACCGGCTGTGGCGCGCCGACGAGGGCCCGCGGCGGGCGCCCCGGGCCCCGGCGCGGTAGGAGGCCGCCCTGTCCCGGGGCCGCCGTGCACACCGTCGCCGACATCCTCCTCCGCACCACCGACTGGTTCCGCGCCCGCGGCATCCCCTCGCCGCGCCTCGACGCCGAGCTCTTGATGGCCCACGCCCTCGGGGTGGACCGCGTGCGCCTCTACATGCAGTTCGACCGGCCGCTCACCGACGCCGAGCTCGACCGCCTGCGGCCCCTGGTCGCCCGGCGGGGCCGGCGGGAGCCCGTCGCCTGGATCACGGGCGAGAAGGGCTTTCACGAGCTCGAGCTCGCCGTGCGCCCCGGCGTGCTCGTGCCACGCCCCGACACCGAGGCCCTCGTCGAGGCGGCCCTGGCCCTCATCGAGGGCGACGAGGAGGTCTTCGTCGCCGACATCGGCTGCGGCAGCGGCGCGGTGGGGCTCGCCATCGCCGCGGCCCGACCCGGCGTGAAGCTCTACGCCACCGACGTCTCGGAGGAGGCCCTCGCGTGCACGCGCGACAACGTGCGGCGCCTCGGCCTCGAGCGCCGCGTGGGCGTGCTCCGGGGCGACCTCCTCGACGCCGTGCCCGCGCGGCGCCCCGTCGACATCGTGGTCAGCAACCCGCCCTACGTGCCCACCGGGGTGCTCGCGGGGCTGGAGCCCGAGGTGCGCGACCACGAGCCCCGCCTCGCCCTCGACGGCGGGCCGGACGGGCTGGCGGTCTACCGCCGCCTCGTGCCCGCGGCGGCCCGGCGGGCCCGGCGGGCGGTGCTCGTCGAGATCGGCCACGACCAGGGGCCGGCGGTGCGGGCGCTGTTCGAGTCGGCGGGCCTGCGCGAGGTGACCGTGCTGCCCGACCTCGCCGGCCGCGACCGGGTGGTGCGGGGGCTCGCCCCGCCCGCCTGAGCGGGGCGCCGGGTGGGGGCGGCCCCGGCGGCGCGCCGGGTTAGCAGCACCGGACCCCAGGAGGAAGCCCATGGCGACGCTCGCCGAACTCGAAGCCCGCGCCGAAGCCGTCCGCAAGCGCTACCAGGCCGCCTACGCCGGCCGCAACCGCGCCACCGTCGACCCGGGCCCCATCGACGGCATGGTGGCCGAGCTCCAGGAGATCCGCGTCGGCGCCGACGCCCTGGGCGAGGAGGGCGCCGAGCTGGCCCGCCGCGTCGGCGGGTGGATCGAGCTGTACCGCAACGAGCGCGACGCGATCCGGCAGGTGCAGGCCGACGGCCCCGACGCCGTCGCCGTGGGGCGCATCGCCGACGAGGCCGCGCTGCTCCGCCACCTCTACCGGCGGCACTTCGCCGGGCAGGACCGCACCACCCGCGACACGGGCCTCCTCGAGTGGCTCGCCAGCGAGATGCGGCACCTGCGCGCCGACCTCGAGACGATCGCCGCCCGCCACCCGGCGGGCTGGAACGCCGAGCTCCTCGCGGCGATGGCCCGGGACATCGAGGTCTACGACACCGAGCGGCGCGAGATCCCCGCCGCCCTCGCCTCGCTGCCCCAGGACCGCCGCGGCACCGCCCTCGCCCGCCGGGCCAACGCCCAGTTCCGCGTCTGGCGCCTGCACTTCGCCAACAAGTCGCGGGCGACGCGCTCGGTGGAGCTGCTCGAGCGCAGCATCGCCACCACCCGGGCGATCCTCGCCGACATGAACGCGCTCCGCCGCGACGGCTTCGAGGCCGAGCCCCACCTGTCGAACATCCAGAAGGTGACCGGCCACCTCGCCCTCCTCGAGGAGGAGCTGCCGCTGGTGCGCCGGGCCCGCGCCCAGACCGATCCGGCCGAGCGCGGCACCGCCCTGGCCGACGAGGCCAACGCCCTGTTCCAGGTCTACCGCGACACCTACCAGGGCCGCGCCCGCTCCGAGGTCGACCCGGAGCCCCTCCACGACCTGTGCGACCAGCTCCACGTCGTCCGCCGCACGATGCAGGCCCTCGACCGCGAGGCCGCCGTGCCGGTCAACCGCTCGAACATCGACGTGGTGACCCGCAACCTCAAGCTCTACGAGCGCGAGCACGAGCGCGTGGTGGCCGCCCGCGCCTGATCGCGGCGCGCCCCCCGGCCGAGAACGCTCAGACCGTCGCCCACTTGCCGAGGCGCACCTGCGGGATGCGGCGGAACAGCGTGCTCTTGATGATCTCGCTGAGCACGGTGGCGCCGCCGAGCATCTCCATCAGCTCCTCGCGGCCCTCGCTCTTGGAGAACTTGCGCCGGATGAGGTCCGGGCGCAGGTAGAACTTCATGTAGGCCTTGGTGCGGTAGGCGCGGAGCTGCTCGGCGGTGAAGGTCTCGGTCTCGAGCTGCGGGATCACGCCGCCCCCGTCGATGGTGTAGCGGCGCCAGAAGTCGCCGTCGACGTAGCCGCGCTCCTGGGCGATGCGGTACAGCTCGGTGGCCGGCAGGGCGGTGGCGACGCTGAAGCTCGCCCAGTCGAGGCCGAGGCCGGCCGCGAAGCGGATCGTGTCCTCGATGTCCTCGGGGGTGGCGTCGTAGTAGCCGATCATGAAGTAGCCCCGCGTGTCGACCCCGGCCTCGCGGCAGATGCGGAAGGCGCGCTCGGTCTTCTCGCGGGTGATCTGCTTGTTCATGATCTTGAGGAGGCGGTCGGTGCCGGCCTCGACGCCCATGTGGATGCTGCGGAGCCCGGCCTTCTTGAGCGCCACCACCACGTCCCGGTCCACCGTGTCGACCCGGGCGCGAATGTTGAACTTCACGTCCAGGCCCCGGCGCTGCACCTCCTCGGCGAAGCGCAGCATGCGCTTCTTGCCGATGGTGAAGGTCTCGTCGAAGAACACGATCTCGCGCACCCCGTAGGTGCGCTCGAGGTGCTCCATCTCGTCGACGACGTGCTCGACCGACCGGAAGCGCAGCTTCTCGGAGTAGACCTGCGAGCAGTAGCCGCAGTGCCAGGGGCAGCCGCGGGTCGTGACCATCGTGGCGAAGGGTCGCAGCAGGGTGAGGCAGTGGTACTCGGGAATCGGCAGCAGGTCCCAGGCGGTCATCGGGAAGCGGTCGATGTCGCGTTCCAGCGGGCGCGGCGGGCCCTCGACGAGCTCGCCGTCGGCCTTGCGGACCAGCGTGCCCGGGGTGCCGTCGATCTCGGAACCGCTCTCGACGCGCTCGCAGATCTCGAGGAAGGTGTCCTCGCCGTCGCCGACCACCGCCACGTCGAAGCAGTCCCAGGTCAGCGACTCGCGGGCGAAGATCGACATGTGCGGGCCGCCGCCGACCACCAGGGCCCGCGGCGCCGCCTGCCGCACCATTTGCGCGATCTCGATGACCGCCGGCCAGCCGAGGGTCTTGGCCGTGAGCGCGACGACGTGCGGGTCGTAGTCGCGCACCCGGTCGGCGACGTCGGCGGGATACTTGTTCTCGACGTGCAGGTCGATGATCTTGACGTCGAAGCCGTGCTGTCGCACCCAGCTCGCCAGGCCGCCGAGGGCCAGGCTGGGAAAGATGCCGAGCTTTTCGGCGGCCTTCTTGGACAGCGGCTGCTGGTCGGCGGCCTCGTGGTACTTGATGAAGAGCACGCGGGTCTTCTTTCGGGCCACGGGGGTCTCCTGCATGGCGGTGCGAGCGGACGGGACGCTGGAGGCGGGGAGGCGTGTCCTCCAAGCTACCACCTTCGCGGGCGGGCGGAAGGCCGTGCCCCTTTCCCTGTTCCTCGCGGCCGCCGCCTGCGCCCCCGGCGGCCCCCCGACGCGGGGCCTCGTCGTCGCGCTTCCCGCCGAGCCGGCCAGCCTCGACCCGGTGACCGCCGGCCGGGCGGTGGACGACCTCGTCGTCTCCGCCGTCCACCTGCCGCTCCTCGACGCCCGCTTCGACGGCGGCCTCGCCTTCGGCCCCGCCATCGCCGTCGACTGGACCGTCGCCGACGAGGGCCGCGCGGTGGAGCTGGACCTGCGCCCGGGCCTCCGCTGGAGCGACGGGGTGCCGTTCTCACCCGACGACATCGTGTTCACCGTGGACCTCATGCGCGACCCGGCGGTGGCGAGCCCCCGGGGGGCGGCCCTGGCCGACCTGGCGCCGGGACCGCAGCCCGAGGTGGTGGACCCGACCCGGGTCGTCTTCCGCTTCGCCGGTCCCGGCACCCCGGAGTCGCGCCTGGAGGCGGTGTCCACCGTGGTGCCCGTGCCCCGCCACGTCCTCGCCGGGGCCGACCGGAGCCGGCTGCGGGAGCACCCCTGGACCCGCGACCCGGCCGTGCACCTCGGCCGGTGGCGGCTGGCGGAGTGGGTGCGCGGCGACCACCTGGTGCTGGAACCCGAGCCGGCCTGGAGCGGCCCCCCCGACGAGCGCCCCGCCCTCGACCGGGTGGTGCTGCGGGTGCTGCCCGAGGCGGCGACGCGCCTCGTCGAGCTGGAGAGCGGCGGCGTGGACGTGGTGACCGGGGTGGACCCGGCCTCGGCCGACCGCCTCGCCCGGCAGCACCCGGAGCTGGAGCTGGCGCGGCGCGGGCTGCGAACCGTCGAGTTCATCGCCTGGAACCTGCACGACCCGGAACGGCCCGAGGCGCCGCACCCCCTGTTCGGCGCGGCGGCGGTGCGGCGGGCCCTGGCGATGGCGCTCGACGTGGACGCCGCCATGACCGACCTGTTGGGGGTGCCGGCCACCGGGGAGGTGCTCGGGCGGCGGGCCGCCGGCACGATCTCCCCCGAGCGCGCCGACGCGCCGCGGGACCTCGCGCCTCCGCCCCACGACCCGGAGGCGGCCCGGCGGGCGCTGGCCGCGGCGGGCTGGACCGACAGCGACGGCGACGGGGTGCGCGACCGGGACGGGCGGCCCTTTCGCTTCACCCTGCTCGTCAACCGGGGCAACGAGCGGCGGGCGCGGGCGGCGGTGCGCTTCCAGGCCGACCTCGCGCGGGTGGGCGTGCGCGCCGAGATCCGCACCCTGGACTTCGGCGCCTTCGTCGCCCGGCAGCGCCAGGGCGACTTCGACGCCGCCATCGACGGCCTCGCCGCCGGCCTCGGCGTGGACCTCGACCCGGTGTGGCACTCCGACCGGCCGTTCAACTTCGGGGGCTACGCGAGCGCCGAGGTGGACCGGCTGGTCGAGGAAGCCCGCGCCACCGCCGACCCCGAGGCGGCGGCCCGCCTGCGCCGGGCGGCGATGGCGCGGGTGCTCGCCGACCAGCCCGTCGCCTTCCTGTGGTGGGTGGACGAGCTGGTGGCGGTGAACCGGCGGGTGGCCGTCCACCCCATCGACCTCGTGAGCCCGCTGCGCGACCTGCACCGCTGGCGGCTGGCGGGAGGCGGGCCGTGAGCCGCCTCCTCGCGCGCCTGGCCGCCCGGCTCGCGGGCGGGGCGCTGCTGGTGGTGGCGGCCTGGACCCTCACCTTCCTGCTCCTCCAGGCGGCGCCGGGGGACGCGGTGGACCACCTGGTGCGGCCGGAGATGGGCCCCGAGGCGCGGGCGCGGCTGCTGGCGGTCTGGGGCCTCGACCGGCCGCTGGGGGCGCGGCTGCTGGCAGGGCTGGCGGGGCTGCTGCGCGGCGACCTCGGCGTGAGCATCACCTGGCACGAGCCGGTGGCCCGGGTGATCGCCCGCGCCCTGCCCGCCACCCTGGCGCTCACGGGCACCACCCTCGCCTTCCTGGTGGCGGCGGGGGTGGCGACGGGGG
>WGAH01000216.1 GCA_015489145.1 Deltaproteobacteria bacterium | reverse complement strand
GTCCAACGTCGAGGGAGCGGCGCGCCGCTCCCTCGACGTTGGACTGGCGCCCGCGGGCCGCGCGGGGCGAGGGGGAGGCATGAGCCGCCCCTGGCTCGAGGGCCTGAACCCGCCGCAGTTCCAGGCCGTCACCCACGGGGACGGGCCGGTGCTCGTGCTCGCGGGGGCGGGCTCGGGCAAGACGCGGGTGCTGACGCGGCGCATCGCGCACCTCCTCCACGAGGGGGTGGCGCCCTGGCACATCCTCGCGGTGACCTTCACCAACAAGGCCGCCGGCGAGATGAAGGAGCGGGTGGCCGAGCTGGTGGGCGAGCCGGCCCGGGACGTGCTCGTCAGCACCTTCCACTCGGCCTGCGCCCGCTTCCTGCGCCGCGACATCGAGGCGCTGGGCTACACGCGCTCCTTCACGATCTACGACACCGACGACCAGGTGCGCCTCGTCAAGCAGATCCTCGACGACGCCCGCGTCGACCGCAAGCAGTGGCGGCCCGCCGGCCTGGTCTCGCGCATCGACCGGGCCAAGAACCGCCTGGAGGGCCCGGACGCGGTCGAGGCCCGCGGCCTCGGCGCCGGCGACCCGCTGCCCCTGGTCTACCGCCGTTACGAGGAGGCCCTGCGCGCCGCCAACGCGGTGGACTTCAACGACCTGGTCAACCTCGTGGTGCGCCTGCTGCGCGAGCGCCCCGACGTCCTCGAGCGGTACGTGAAGCGCTACCGCTACCTGCTGGTCGACGAGTACCAGGACACCAACCGGGCGCAGTACCTCCTCGTGCGGCTGCTGGCCGCCGGCCACGGCGAGGTGAGGGGCTCGCGCAACGTGATGGTCGTCGGCGACGACGACCAGAGCATCTACCGCTTCCGCGGCGCCGACATCCGCAACATCCTCGGCTTTCGCGAGGACTTCCCCGAGGCCGTCGAGATCCGCCTCGAGCAGAACTACCGCTCGACGGGCCACATCCTCGAGGTGGCCCACGCCGTCGTGCGCCACAACCGGGACCGCATGCCCAAGAAGCTGTGGACCGACGCCGGCGAGGGCGAGCCGGTGGTGCTCCACGCCGCCGAGGACTCGGAGGCCGAGGCGGCCTGGGTGGTGGGGCGCATGAAGGCGCTGGTCCGCGAGGAGGGCCGGCGCTGGCGGGATTTCGCGGTGATCTACCGCACCAACGCCGCCTCGCGCCCCTTCGAGCAGGCGCTGGCGCGGGCGCGCATTCCCCACCTGCTCGTCGGCGCCCGGCGGTTCTACGAGCGCCGCGAGGTGCGCGACCTCCTCGCCTACCTGAAGCTGGTGGTCAACCCGGCCGACCCGATGGCGGTGCTGCGGGTGATCAACGTGCCCCGCCGGGGGATCGGGCCGCGCACCGTCGAGGCGATTCGCGCCATCGCCGGCGAGCGGGGGGTGCCCCTGCTCGAGGCCGCCCGCATCTACGGGCAGGGCTCGGGGCGGGCGGCGGCCGGGGTGCGGGCCTTCGTCGCGGTGGTGGACGGGGCGGCGGCCCGGGCGCTCGAGGTGCCGCCGGGGCAGCTCGTGCGGTGGATCGCCGAGGAGAGCGGCTACGCGCCGGCGCTGCGGGCCGAGGATTCCGACGAGGCCCGCGGGCGCCTCGAGAACATCGAGGAGCTCGCCGGCGCCCTGGAGGAGACCCCCGCCGAGGCGCCCGACGCGGCCGGCCTCCCGGGAGGGGAGGCGGTCGATCCGCTCGAGCGCCTGCGGGACTTCGTCGACCGCGCCTCCCTGGCGGGGCAGGCCGACGAGCTTCCCGAGGACGACGACGAGGGGCGGGTGACCCTGCTGACGGCCCACCTCGCCAAGGGGCTCGAGTTCCCCGTCGTGTTCGTGACCGGCATGTACGAGGGGGGCTTCCCCCACTTCCGCTCCCTGGAGCGCGAGGAGGACATCGAGGAGGAGCGCCGGCTGGTCTACGTCGCCTGCACGCGGGCGCGGCGGCGGCTGTTCCTCACGCGGCCCCGGCGGCGCACCGCCGGCGGCGCGCCGAGCTTCGTCGAGCCCTCCCGCTTCCTCGACCACCTTCCGGCCGGGGCCTTCACCTTCGCCGGCAGCGGCGGCTTCCGCCGCGACCCGGCGGCCCTGCGCGCCGAGCGCCTCGCCCGGCTCGGCCTCGCCGCCGCCCCGGAGCGGCCCCGGCGGCGGCCCGCGCCTTCGCCGGCCCGGGTCGCGCCGGCGGACCCGCCACCCGCGCCGGGCGGCCCGGTTCGCACCCTGCAACCGGAGCACCCCGGGCAGTTCGAGGTCGGCGTGCGGGTGCTGCACCCGACCTTCGGCGTCGGGACGGTGCGGCGGCGCGAGGGCCCGCCGACCAACCCGCGGTTGACCGTCCACTTCGACCGCCACGGTCGACGCACCCTCCTCGCCCGCTTCGCCCAGCTCGAGATCGTGGTCGACTGACGGGGCGCCGCGTCTGCCCCTTCGCCAGCGGCGCTGGCGCGCGGGGCAGGGCGACCGGGCCCTACGGGATGCGCCTCACCGACCCGTAGGTCCCCAGGGCATTCCAGCTCGCCATGTTCATCACCGCGACGCCCTGGACCAGGGGTCGGCTCCAGGAAGGGGGGACGGGATTCGTCGGGAGGACCCTTTTCAATCGCTCGGTGATCGCGAGGTATTCCGCCGGATCGAGCGAGGGGATTTCGAGCAGGACGACGTAGTACACGTCCTTGTCGAGCTTGCCTTCCGCCCACCGATACAGGAAGGAGTCGCGGTATTTCCTGGCCAGCTCGAGGGGCAGCCTGTTCGACGACAGCCTGTTCAGGAACGCCTTCCGGGCCTTGTCGGCGTTGGTCGCCGCCGCCGGATCGGACAGGGTCGTGAAGGGGTCCTTCACCTCGACGAACAGGTAGCGGTCCGCCAGCTCGACGATGAAGTCGACGGCCTTCATGCAGTGGGAGAGGCCGTGATCGTCGTGGTCGAACTTCCGCGCCTGGACGGCGGCCGGGAAGTCGAACTCGAGCTCCCGCTCGATCAGCACCGGCATCAGCCGACCCCGAGGCTTCGGCGCACCTCGCGATCGTACAGATCCGCGAAGGTCGCGGTGATCGCGTTCTCCTTGATGTCCGAGAACGCCTCGGCGGCCTCGTGAAGGATCTTCCCGCGGTCGTCCCGATACAGCGCGTGGAAGCGCACCTGCTCGTCGGCCTCGGCGCGGAGCGAAAGCTCCTTGATCAACACGTAGTCGTGGGTGGCGAGCAGGACCTGCACCCCCACGCGCTGCAGCTCCAGCAGGATGTCCACGAGCGCGCCGACCTTGCGGGGGTTGAGGTTCGCCTCCGGCTCGTCCCAGCAGAGAATCGACCCGTCGAGGAGGGTGCCGTTCTGCACGAGCAGCCAGACCAGGGCGAGCTTGCGCATCCCCTCGGAGACCAGGGGGAACTCGAGCTTTCCTCGTCTGCTCTCGAGGAAGAAGTGCTCTTCTTCCACGCTGACCTTGCCCTCCATCGCCTTCTGGATGGAGGCGAGGAGCCGCTTGCGCTCCGCGGTGTGGGGACCGCGCAGGATCGGTCGCAGGGCCCGGTCGATCAGGTCGGCGTACACCTCCGAGAACGCGATGTCGCGGTTGGCGTAGAGCGAGCGGAATCCCGGCGCGTTCGCCAGGACCTCCTTGACGGGGATGTAGACGGACTCCACGGGCTTCGCCGTCCACTCCGCCTTGCCCGACACCTTCGCCTTGGCAGGATCCCTGGTGTGGTTGGTGAATTCGCTCCTGAGCTTGAGGTCACCGCGGAACACCGCGATGCTGCCGGTGGAGCTCCTGCCCGCACGGTGCACCAGTCGGCCCACCCGGCCCTCGAGGGGGCGGAACACCCGCTCATGCACCGGCGGCACCTCCGGGAAAACCGGGTGCTCCTCGTCGTCGACACCTGCTCCTCCGCAGCCGCGCGGAGGCGTTGTCGCACGAGGGGCGGCACGTCCTCGTCGTGCCTGGGGTCGCGCGGCGCCGATCCGCCCCCGCTTCCGGCGCGCCGGGACCGGGGGCGGTTTGCGGGTGCGGTCGGGGCGGTGGTAGCGTGAGCCCCGAAACCGGGCGGCACCTGCGCGGTGGACGGGGTAGTGCAGCAGCCATGGTCGTGACCTGTGAGCATTGCGGCGCTCGCTACAAGCTCGACACCTCCCGGGTGCCGGGGCGCGGCGCCCGCGTGACCTGCCCGAAGTGCAAGCACGTCTTCGTGGTCTACAAGCAGGAACCGGCCTCCGCGCCCGAGGCCGCCGCCCCGCCCGAACCGGCCCCGCCCGCGGGCGAGGCGACCGCCGTCTCCGAGCCGCCCGTCGACGTGGACAGCCTGGACTTCCGCAAGGTGGGGCTCGGCACCTGGAAGGTCCGCATCAAGATCGGCCTCGTCTACGACTTCAGCGACCTTCGCACCCTCCGCAAGTACATCGCCGAGGGCCGGGTGGGCCCCGACGACCTGCTGAGCCCCGACGGCCACGACTGGGTGCCCCTGTCCGAGAT
>WGAH01000215.1 GCA_015489145.1 Deltaproteobacteria bacterium | reverse complement strand
TCCTGGGAGGGGGCCGCCACGAGGTGCGGCCGATCACCGTCTCGACCTACGACTCCGCCTTCCTGCACATCGGCCGCTACGGCAACCGCTTCGGCCTCCTCGTCTTCGACGAGGTGCACCACCTCCCGGCCCCCGGCTACCTCGAGATCGCCCGGGCGGCCCTCGCCCCCTTCCGCCTCGGCCTCACCGCCACCCTCGAGCGCGACGACGGGCGCGAGGCCGAGCTGGGGCCGGTCCTCGGCCCGGTGGTCTACCGCCGGGGCATCAGCGAGCTCGCCGGCGACTTCCTCGCCGACTACGAGACGGTGCGCCTCGAGGTGCGCCTCGACCCCGAGGAACAGGCCCGCTACGACGAGGCCCACGCCACCTTCCGGGCCTTCGTCGCCCGCCACCGCATCCCCCTCGGCTCCCGCGACGGCTGGCAGGCCTTCCTCCGGCACGCCGCCCGCTCCCGCGAGGGGCGCGAGGCGCTGGCCGCCTGGTTGGAGTCCCGGCGCATCCAGCACGGCACCGAGCGCAAGCTCGACCTCTGCGAGCGCCTCCTCGCCCGCGAGTGGGGCCGCCGCACCATCGTCTTCACCCACGACAACGCCACGGCCTACCGGGTGAGCCGCGAGTTCCTCGTGCCCTGCATCAGCCACCAGACCGACGTGAAGGAGCGCCGCGCCATCCTCGCCGCCTTCGAGGCCGGCGAGCTGCCGGTGCTGGCCACCAGCCGCGTGCTCAACGAGGGCGTGGACCTGCCCTCGGCCGAGGTCGCCATCGTGCTCAGCGGCACCGGCACCGTCCGCGAGCACGTCCAGCGCCTCGGGCGCATCCTGCGGCCGGGCCACGGCAAGCGCGCCGTCCTCTACGAGATCGTCGCCGCCGGCACCGCCGAGGTCCGCACCAGCGCGCGACGCCGGAGGCACGATGCTTACCGGTGACCTGGTGCGGGCGCGGGTCAAGGGACGCGACATCGCCCCCGCCCTCGTCGACCCCGACTCGCCGCGGCTCCTCGACCGGGCCGGCGAGCTGCTGGCGGTGATGGACCGCGCCGAGGCCGAGGGCTGGACGCGCGGGGCCATCGTCGCCGCCTTTCGCGAGGTCGAGGGCCTGTCCACCGACACCCGCATGCTGCGCGGCATGGCGAAGGTGCTGCTCGACCCGTGCACCTTCGACACCGAGGCCCCCGTCGACCCGGTGGCCCTGCGCGCCCGGGTGTTTCGCGCCGCCGCCCGGCGCGGCCCCCTCGGCCGGCGCCCCGGAGCGCGCCCCACCGCCGCCGAGGTCCTCGCCGAGGTCGCGGCGGAGCTGGCCGCCGAAGGCGCCGGCGAAGGCGGCGAGGACGCGCCCGCCCTCGACGGAGACGCCCTCGCCGGCGCGCTCTACGCCGACCTCAAGGACGAGCAGCGCCTGCTGGTCCGCAAGGGCCCCCGCGACCCCCGGGCGCTGGTCGACCGCTACAACCTCGCGCTGGTGCAGGCCCTGCTGCTGCGAACCGCCCGCCTCGACCTGCGCCTGCCCGACCCCGACCCCAAGCGCGTGCGGCAGCTCCTGCGCTACCTCAAGTTCTTCGAGCTGATGTTCCGGGCGCGCTGGCGCGGCGACGAGCTGGTGCTCGCGGTGGACGGGCCCCGCAGCATCCTGTCCGGGGCGGTGCGCTACGGCCGGCAGCTCGCCACCTTCTTCCCGGCGGTGGCGCTGCACCCCCGGTGGCGCCTCGAGGCCGAGGTCCACTGGGGCCGGCGCAACCTTCGCAAGCGCCTCGTGCTCGACCAGGACGCCGGTCTCCGCAGCCACTTCCGCGACACGGGCGTCTGGCGCTCCCGCGCCGAGCTGTTCTTCGAGGAGCGCTTCCGCGCCGCCGAGACCGGCTGGACCCTCGAGCCCGGCCGCATGGTGATCCGCCCGGGACAGGACGTGGTGGTGCCCGACTTCACCCTTCGCCGCGACGGCCGCGTCGCCCACCTCGACATCGTGGGCACCTGGCGGCGGGCCTGGCTGCGCCGCCACCTCGCCGACCTGCCCGACAACGTGATCCTCGCCGTCTCCCGCCGCCTGGCCGGCGAGGGCGGCGGCCTGCCCGACACCCTGCGCCGGCAGGTGGTCGAGTTCGCCGAGATCGTGCCCGTGGGCGAGGTCCTGCGCCGCGCCGAGGCCGTCGCCCGCCCCGAGGGTGCTACCGTTCCCTGAGCCCGCCGGCTCCCGAGGTGCCCGTGACCGTCGCCCGCTTCGCCCTCCCGACCGCGCTGCTCGTCCTCGCCGCCTGCCGCACCGAGACCC
>WGAH01000214.1 GCA_015489145.1 Deltaproteobacteria bacterium | reverse complement strand
GCCGGCCTGCCCCGGGCCCTGGGCAAGCGGCGGCGGGACCGCGCCGGATGGCGGGCGGACGACCGCGAGATATGGGCGCACCTCTGGCGCCACCGGGTCCGGGTGGCCGACCTCCTGGGACGCGCATGACCGAAACCCACCCCGCGCAAGGCGCCCTGCCCGAGCGCACCGTCGTCGTCGTGGTCGGCCGCGACGTGCAGGCCCAGCTCCCCGGGGTGCTCGCCGCCATCCCCGAGGCTCACCGCGACGCCGTGGTCGTCGTGGACGACGGCAGCGCGCCTCCCCTCGACGCCGGCGGCCTGCGGGTGATCCGCCACCCCGAGGGGCGCGGCTACGGGGCGGCCCAGAAGACGGGCTATTCCGAGGCCTTTCGCATGGGCGCCGAGCGCGTGGTGCTGCTTCACGGCGACGGGCAGTACCCGGTCGCCGAGGTGCTCGCCCTCGCCCACGCCCTCGACGAGGCCGACGTGGCCCTCGGCAGCCGCTTCCTCGACGACGGCGGCCGGGCGATCCCCGGCTGGCGGCGGGCGGGCAACCGCCTGCTCACCGGCCTCGCCAACCTGCGCTTCGGCACGCGCCTCAGCGAGCTGCACACCGGCGCGCGGGCCTACCGGGCGGGCTTCCTGTTCACCCTCGACCTCGACGCGATGAGCGACGACTACCTGTTCGACCAGCAGGTCCTCGTCGCCGCCCTGCGCCAGGGCCGCCGCTTCGCCGAGCGCCCCCTCACCGCCCGCTACGACGCCACCGTCCAGTCGATCCGCCCCCTGCCCGCCCTGCGCTACGGCCTCGGCTGCGTGGCCCAGATCCTCCTCGGCTGACCGACCGGATCAGTCCCGGCGGGCGTCCCGGGCGCCGAGCCACTGACCGGCCAGCTCGGCGAGCTGGTTGGGCAGCTCCGCCGGCCCCGCCGCGAGCACCGGGCGCAGCACCCCGGGCAGGGCGGCCACCGCCGCCCGGAGGTCCGGCACCGTCGGCGGCAGGCCGAGCCGGACCCGCATCGCGTGCATCGCCCGCTCCCGGGCGAACAGGGCCGCCGGCCGCCGCCGGTGGGCGTGGGCCACCGGGGCGAGCGGCGCGTAGCCGGTGCGGTGATCGCGGCTCCAGGCGAGGTCCTCGGCGATGGGCACGTCGGGAAGGGGCTCGCGACGCAGCACCTCGGTGCGGTACAGCGCCGCCACGTCGTCGACCTGCGGCACCTCGACGGGGGTTCGCCCGGCGGGGGTCCAGGCCCGCAGGCGCCGTCGCGTGACCGGGTCGCTGTCGGGCCAGGGCACCTGCCGGGCCATGACGGCATCGTAGCCGCCGGCCTCGGCGGCCTCGACCAGCGTGCGGACGAAGCCGGCCCCGAGGGGCAGCGCGTCGTCCACGGTGAACAGCACCCAGGGGTCGCGCACGTGGGCCAGGGCCCGGGCGCGGGTGCGGCCGTGCCCCTCCCAGGGCACCCGCAGGACCTCGGCGCCGGGCACCGCCCGGGGTCCGTCGGGGCCGTTGGACAGGACGAGGACGCGCACCGGCACGTCCTGGGCGAGGAGCGCCCGCGCGCCGAGGGGCTGCCCCCGGGAGCACGGGATCACGGCGGTCACCCGCAGGTCGGGGCGCGGCCGGGCCGGCGGCGGGGCCCAGGCCGCCAGCGCCCGGTCGAGCTCCGGGTCGCCGGCCCGCGCCTCGTGGCAGAGGGGCGCCACCTCGTCCACCCGCAGGTCCCGGGGAAAGGGGCCGCGCAGGTCGAGGCGCACCGGCTCGCCCCGCCGGAGCGCCGCGCCCATGCGCGCCCGGTCGGCGGGGCCGAGGGCCGTCAGCTCCACAGCTCGCGGTGCTCCCGGTACCAGGCCACCGTGGCCCGCAGGCCGTCCTCCAGGGGCACCCGGGGGGCCCAGCCGAGCTCGCGACGGGTGGCGTCGTCGTCGAGGGCGTAGCGCATGTCCTGCCCCCGGCGCTCGGCGCGAAAGGCGAGGCGCACCCCGTCTCCGCCGGCCAGGCGCGCGACGAGGCCGGCCATGTCGCGGTTCCGGCGGTGCTGCTGCCCGGCGAAGTGCCAGGTGGCGGCGGGTCGGAAGCGCTCCACCGCCAGGGCCAGCCCCCGGGCGAAGTCCTCGACGTGCAGCCAGTCGCGCACCGCCTCCCCCCGGCCGTCCACCGGCACCGGCCCGCCGTCGAGGGCGGCGAGGGTCCAGCAGGGCACGGCCTTCTCCGGGTGCTGCCGCGGGCCGTAGTTGTTGGTGCAGCGCACGATGGCGGCGGGGTAGCCGAAGCTGTGGCGCCAGGCGTGCACCAGCGCCTCGGCGCCCACCTTGCTCGCGGCGTAGGGGTTGCCCGGCCGCAGGGGGGCGTCGGGGCGGCAGAACACCCCCTCGGGCACCGATCCGAAGACCTCGTCGGTGGAGACGTGGACGAAGCGCGGCACCCCCGCCCGCGCCGCCGCGTCGAGGACCACCCGCGTGCCCTCGATGTTGGTGCCGAGAAAGCCGTCCGGGTCGTCCAGCGAGCGGGTGACGTGGCTCTCGGCGGCCATGTGCACCACCGCCTCGCAGCCCGGCAGCACCCGCGCCACCGCCGCGCGGTCGCGCACGTCGCCCACGACCAGCCGGCAGTCGAGGCCGGCGAGGTGCTCCCGGCGCCCGGCGTAGGTGAGCCGGTCGAGCACCAGCACCTCGTGCCCGCGCCCGAGCAGCTCGCGAACGACCTGCGAGCCCATGAAGCCCGCGCCGCCCGTGACCAGCACCTTCACCGGTCGGTCCTCGTCCAGTCGAAGGGGAGCGCGCCGTGGGCCGGGGCCCGCTCCTCGTCGGGGCGGGCGCGGTCGTGGGGCTCGCTGACGACGTTGACGACGAAGGCCTCGCTTTCGCCGACGTTCTTGAGGCCGTGCCACACCCCGGGGGGCACGAGCACCACCGCCGGGGTGCGCTCGCCGAGGAGCAGCCCCATCGCGGCCCCCTCGGTGGGGCTGCCGGCGCGCCCGTCCACCAGGCCCAGGAGCACGTGCCCGGAGACGCAGGCGATGCGGTCCCACTGCCGCCGGTGGCGGTGCCAGCCCTTGACCACCCCGGGGCGCACGGTGGTGACGTAGACCTGCCCGAAGGGCGCCGCCATCAGCTCCGGGTCGTCGGCGCGCACCAGCTCGACGAGGGCGCCGCGCTGGTCGGCCCGCCAGCGCAGCTCGCGCACGACCACGCCGTCGATGCGCGGCGGGGCCTCGAGGTCGCAAATCGCGTCGCCGGGGGCGCCTGGCGGCGGGGCGGGTCGGGTCGGTTCCTGGGTCATGGGCCTCGGTCCGTGGGGGGCCCGGCATGGTATCCCGGCGCCGAAACCGCCGCGAGGCCGTCCCCGCCTCTCAAGTCGGCCCGCGGCGGTTTCGGC
>WGAH01000213.1 GCA_015489145.1 Deltaproteobacteria bacterium | reverse complement strand
GGCCGCGTCCGGGAGGGCGTCCGTTCCGGGGGCCTCGGCGGGCGCGGCGGCACCGCCGGCGGCGGGCTCGGGCCGGGTGGGGGATTCCGGGCGCTGCTGGAGGACGAACAGGACGATGGCGGCGGCGGCGGCCAGGGCCACGGCCTCGGCCGGCACGCGCCGCAGCAGCGCGCGCAGGCGGGCGACGGCGCCGCCGGGAGCGGGCTCCTCCTCGACGGCCCGCATCACGCGGGCGGCGAAGCCGGGGGGCGCCTCGACGGGGCCGTGCCGCCGGAGGTGGGCCACCGCGGCGCGCATGGCCTCGTACTCGGCGGCGAGCTCGGCGTCCGCGGCCAGCGCGCGGGCGACCTCGGCGGCCTCGTCCTCGGGCAGCGTGCCGTCGAGGTAGGCGCTGAGGCGGTTGCGGGCGAAGAAGGAGTCCATGGCGGCCTATTCGAGCACGTCGCTCGCGGTGATGCCGAGCTCGGCGAGGGCTCGGGCCAGTCGGGCGCGGGCGCGGTGGAGCCGGCTCTTCACCGTACCGCGCGGGAGGTCGAGCACCTCGGCGATCTCGTCGTAGCTGAGATCCTGGATGTCCCGAAGGACGATGATGACGCGCTGTTCCTCCTCCAGCAGGTCGAGGGCCCGCTGCACGATCTCCGCCGCTTCAGACCGGTGGATGCCCCGGTCGGTTCCCGCGTCCGGCGAGGGCAGCTCCCGCGCCGGGCCCTCGCCGCCGTCCCGGGGGGCGTCGAGGGAGTCGTGGCGGCCGGCGGCGCGGCGGGTGCGCCAGGCGTGGCGGTTCTTGCAGTGGTTGACCGTGATCCGGTAGATCCAGGTGGACAGGCGGGCGTCGCCGCGAAAGCCGGCCAGCGACCGGTAGATCGCCACGAACACGTCCTGGGCGACCTCCTCGGCCACCGCCGCGTCCCCGAGCCAGCGGCGGCTGAGGGTGTAGACGCGGTCCTGGTAGCGCCGCACCAGCTCGGCGAAGGCCGCCCGATCCCCGGCCTGGAAGCGGCGGACCAGCTCCTCGTCGGGGGGGACGCTGCCGGGCTGGCGGGCGGTCACGGGCGCCGGCTTCCCGGCCCGCCGCGGCGCCGCCTCAGGGGGGCGCCGGAGCGCGTCGCCTCCTGGATGGCGTCGAGGGGGTAGTCCTGGGTGGGGAGGATGGCCCGCCGCAGGCGCGCGTCGCGAAGGGTGGCGCCGTCGAGGGTGGCGAAGTCGAGATCGGCGTCCTCGAGGTTGGCGCCGTCGAGCACGGCGTCGGTGAGGTCGGCCGCCCACAGGCTGGCGCGGCGGAGGTCGGCCCCGCGGAAGGTGCAGCCGCGCAGGTTCGCCTCGGCGAGCTTGGCGTCGGTGAGGTCCACGCCGTCGAAGCAGACGCCCGCCAGGTCGGCCCCGCGCAGGTCGGCGGAGGCGAGGCTGCGGCGCCGGCGAATCGCGTCCAGCACGCGCTTGCGGCTGAAGGTGTCCGTGGCGGCGCCGAAGTCGAGACCCTGGTTCGTCATGCTCCGTCCTCCTGACTTCGCGGTGCTCGTCCGGTTCCCAGGCCGTCGAGGAGCAGGCGGATCGCCCGGCGCGCGAGGGTCCCCGTCGGCAGGCCGGCGGTGACCTCGGCGAAGTGGATGCCCCCCGGGTTGAGGGTGTTGACCTCGACGAGCCGGTCGCCGATGACATCCAGGCCGGCGATCCCTATCCCGTTGCGGCCCAGGTGGGCACCGACGGACTCGGCGATCCGGCGGTCCGCCTCCCGGATCGCGCAGGGATGGGGACGGGCCCCCTGGTGCAGGTTGTGGTGGAAGCCCCCGGGGGGACGGTGGCGCAGGTAGGCCCCGAGCAGCGTTCCCCGCACCCAGAACAGGCGCTTCTCGCCCTCGTCGGCGCTGGGGAGGTAGGCCTGCACGACGACGGGAGCGCCGTTCTCGCGGCACCGGTCCACGGTCGCGTCGAGGTGGCGCCGATCCTCCCAGCGCAGCAGCGCCACGCCCCGGCCGCCGCTGGCGTGGATGGGCTTGATCACCACCGCCGTGCCCAGCGACTCGACGAAGTGCCGGATCGAGGAGAGGTGGGCGCTGACGATGGTGGGCGGGCGCGGCACCCCCGGCAGGGTGGCCAGCCAGGTCTTCGCCCGGGTGCGCGCCACCCCCGCCGGGTCGTTGAGGACGGCGATGCCGCGGTCCTGGGCGACCAGGGCGAAGTTGAGCATCGCCGGCGTCAGCGGGTTCACGCGCAGCAGGAGCAGGTCGCCCGGGCCGAGGACCGTGTGGCGGTAGGGCAGGGCGCCCCGGGCGAGGAGGGTGGCGAGCTCGGCGCGGCTCGACGACCGCCCCGTCGCGGCCCAGGCCCGCACCACGAGGCGGCCCGCCGCCGTGATCTCGAAGGAGCGGGGCTCCGTGAACAGCACGGCGTGGCCCTCGTCGAGGGCGCCCTGGGCGAGGTGCAGGGTCGTCCACGTCGCGTCCATGACCAGCGTGCTCGAGACGACGAAGACGAGGCGCACGGGCTACCGGCTCCCCGCGTCGCCGTCTCCCGCCGGGAGGACGGGGTCGTCGCCGGCGAGCTGCCGGGCCAGGAACAGGGCCAGCTCCCGGAGGTCGGGCGGGGCGCCCGGCTCGGCGGCCACGAGGGAGTAGAGCCCGAGCGCCTCCTCGTCGTGGCCCCGGCGCCGCAGGAGGTCGGCGAGGAGGTAGGTCGCCCGGATCTTGTCGTCCCGGTCGAGGCCCTCCCGGCGCAGGCCCTCGCGCAGCTCGGCGATGGCGAGGTCCTGGTAGCGGGGCTCGATCTCGGTGGTCATGCGGCGAAAGCGGTCGAGGGCGGCCTGCTCCTCGGCGTCGAGGGGGCCGGACCGGGCGAATTCGTCGATGTAGCGGTCGCGCAGCGCCGGGTAGCCGCCGCGCTCCGCGAGCCGGGCGAGGTTGAACAGCAGGGTGCGGCGCTTCGCCGGGTCGAGGTCGCCGGCGAGCTCGGCCTCGCCCTGGCGGAGGAGCCCGACGATGCCGGGGGGGCCCTTCACGCCCCGGAACACGCCGACGGCCTCGTCGCGGGCGGTCCAGCTCGCCTCGACGTAGACCTGGGCGATGAACAGCGGGTCCTTGCCGAGCACCCGGTACATGCGGGCGGCGATGCCGTAGCGCTCCCAGACCGGCGGGTCGTCGAGGTCGCTCAGCTCGGCGCGGGCGCGGGCGAGCTCGGCGCGGAGCTCGCGGGCCACCGCCTCGTCGAAGCGCACGCCCATGTCCTTGCCGTAGAGCGAGAACAGGTTGTCGGGGCAGGTGGCGATGGCGTAGGCCCGGAACTGCCCGCCGGCGGTGTAGGTGGCGAGGTCGCTGTCCATGCCGCCGACGGTGCTCGCCGAGACCTCGTCGTAGATCTTGACCGGCCCGCCGCCGAGGGGGCAGGTGCCGGTGCGGACCGCGATTTGCGTGGCGCTCGCCGGCAGGGCGGCCAGCAGCAGGAGGAGGGAGAGGATCAGGGATCGCATGGGGGCACCGTATCCGGCCGGGGCGGGCTTCACCGGCCCTCAGCGAAACCAGGACAGGGCCAGGAAGGCGGCGTCGCCGTCGCCCCAGTAGGCCAGGGGGCCGCCGGGCCAGGTCAGCGCCTCGCGCCAGTCGGCCGGCGGGGGGCGGGCGCCGCCGAGGAGGGCGCAACCCGCCTCGGCGGCCCAGGCGTCCCGCGGGTGCCAGCGAAGGACGGCCCGCCCGGCGCCCTCGGCGAAGACCGGGTCCCAGGTGGCGGCGAGGTCGAGGGCGAGGACCTGCCGGAGGGCGGAGGCGTGGACCGCCAGGGCGAGCAGCACGTCGTCCCGGGCCACGAGGATCGCGTCGGCCGGCAGGTCGTCCACCCGCTGCCAGCTCGCCTCGACGTCGACGAGGAGCCAGGTGCCGAAGGCCCGGTCCACGCCGAGGCCGGCGGCGGTCCAGGGGCGGGTGGCGCCGCGCATCCAGGCCCGCGGCACCGGCCGGGCGGAGCCGCGAATCGCCTCGGCGCGAAGGCCGACGGGACCGGCGGAAGCGGCGAGGGCCCCGCCGGCGATCCAGGCGCGGGGCCAGTCGACGGCCACCGGGCCTTCCGCGAGGGCGGCGCCGGCCTCGTCGACGGTGGGCAGGGTCCCGGTCTCCAGGGCGGTGGACAGGGCCGGCGCCAGGGTCACCAGCGGGGTGCGGGAGCGCAGCCACCCCGCCACCAGGGAGCCGTCCCAGCCCGGGCCGCTCAGCAGGACGCGGGCCGCGAGGTCGGCGCTGTCGGGGCCCGGCTGGGGGCGGGTGCCGGTGAGCAGGGCGCCCTCGAGTCCCTGGCGCAGGGCCGGGTCGAGGTCGTCGAGGGCCGCGACGAGGTCGTCGGCCAGGGCGCCGGCGGCGGCCTCCTCGACGGGCCCGCCGGGAAAGCCCGCCAGCTCGGCGGCCATCGCCTCGGCCATGCCGGGCTTGAGCACCGACCAGTCGGTGCCCCACAGGTCGAAGGCGTCGGCGGCGCCCAGGGG
>WGAH01000212.1 GCA_015489145.1 Deltaproteobacteria bacterium | reverse complement strand
TCGGCGGGCATGCCCAGGACCGCCGCCGGCACGACGTGCCGCGCCGCCCCCACGTCGTTGATCCGCCCCCACAGGGCGAGGGTGTTGCCGGAAAGCAACCGGCCCGTGTCGTCGCACACCGCCTGGCTGCCAAGATCGGTCTCCACCCGGCCGAAGGCGTCCGTCGACAGGCCGCGATAGGCCCCCGAGAGCATGGCCCCAGGTACGCCACCTGCTCCGGCGTCCAGTGCGCCCCCTGGCACACCCAGGGCTCGGCCACGCAGTCGACGCCGGCGGGCGCATTCCACTTCTCGTGCAAGGCCGTGTCCGGTCCCTCGACCATCTGGTTCAACTCGTCGACGATCACGGTGGTGAGCACGCCGGGGTGCTTCGCCGCTTCCTTCCGCAGGCGCTCGACGAAGGGCAGGTAGGTGCGGGGCCAGCGGGACTCGGGCGCACCGGCATCGAACCAGGCGGCGACCTCGCCCTGCCGGTCGGGGTGCGTGCGGTTCCAGCTCGTCGCCACGTCGTCGAGGGCCGCCAGCGCGTACCACGGGCAGCCGCCGAACTCGGCGCCGGCTTCGCCCGGCCCGTAGACCCACCGCTGCCGCGTGCCCACCTCGACGGCCATCATGCGCTCGCCGTGGTCGTCGACCAGGGTGCCGAGCAGGTCGTCGGCCGAGGCCAGCGCCCGAAGGGCGCCACCACCGCGAAGCCCGTAGCCGCGCTGGTCACCCGAATGTCCGGGTCGAGGCTGCCCAGCAGCGGGTCGCCCCGCGCCACCCGGTCAGCCCCCGTCAGCGCCAGCGCCGCCGCCGCCACGAGCACCCGCGCGGGCTCGACGACGACGGTCCTCGGCGCTTGCTTGCCTGCTTGCAGGATGCATGCCCGCCTCCGCGCCTGCCCGCAAGCTACCACCCGCCGGCGGCCGGGGGCAAGCGGTTGCGGGCCTTTCGGGACGACTCGTCACGATTCGGGACGCGCCGCGCCGGGTGGGTCGTCCGCGAGCCGCACGCCGCCGCGGGCTTCGTCACGATCTCGTCGCTTGAACCGCGTGAGCCCGCGATCTACGAAGGGCCTGGACCGGATTCCTCGGAGATCGCCCCCTCGCCTGGCCCCGGAGGCCCCATGTCCCTGCTGCTCCTCGTGTTCCTCGGCGGCTGCATGGAGTACCGGCTCGCCGGCAGGCAGCAGGACGACGACCACGGCCTCGCCCTGCCCGGCGACGACACCGGCGCCGCCGACGAGAGCGACGCGGGCGGCTCCGACGGCGGCGGCTCGAACGGCGGCTCCGATGACGGCGGTTCCGGCGGCGGCGGCTCCAACGGCGGCGGTTCCGGCGGCGGCGGCTCCAACGGCGGCGGCTCCGGCGGGAACTCCGGCGACGGCGGAAGCTCCGGCTCCGGCGGAAGCTCGGGCGACGGCGGCGGTTCCGGCGACGGGGGCTCCGACGAGGAGCCCGGCGACAGCGCCAGCAACCCGCGCAGCCCGGCCCCGGGCGAGCTGGTGCTGAGCGAGCTGATGATCGACCCCGACGCCGTGGCCGACGCCGACGGCGAGTACGTCGAGATCTGGAACGGCAGCGGCGACTGGCTCGACCTCTCCGGCTACCGGCTCGCCGACGAGGGGGTCGACGACGTGGAGCTTCAGCCCGCCACCTCGGACGGGCTGGTGGTCGAACCCGACGGCTACCTCGTGGCCTGCGCCAACGCCGACTACTGGGACAACGGCGGCATCGACTGCGACGCGACCTTCGTCTACCAGACCTGGGGCGGCGGCTTCGCCCTGTCCAACACCGAGGACGAGGTGCTGCTCCTCGACCCCTCGGGCGCCGTCGTCGACCGCTTCGCCTGGGACGAGGGCTTCACCGTCGTCGGCGCCGGCATGGGGGTCGACCCGGACAGCCTGAGCACCAGCGCCAACGACGACCCCGACGACTGGTGCGACCAGTGGTCCTACCTGCCCTTCGGCGACTCGGGCAGCCCCGGCGAGGACAACGACTGGTGCTGGTAGACGGGCCCTGGCTCGCCGGCCAGCGCTGGTCCGACCTCGTCCGCGCCCGCTCCTCGCGCCGGCGCTTCCACCCCGGGCCCCTCGACGCCGAGGCCCGCGCCGGCCTCGAAGCCGCCCTCGCCGCCGCGCCCCCGGGCCCCTTCGGCAGCGCGGTCCGCCCCGTCCCGGTGGAGGCCACCCCCGAGGACCCCGACGCCCTGCGCGGCCTCGGCACCTACGGCTTCATTCGCGGCGCCTCCGCCTTCCTCGTCGGGGCGGTGCGGCGCGGGCCCCGCGACCTCGAGGACCTCGGCTTCGTCGGCGAGTGGCTGGTGCTCGCCGCCACCGGCCTCGGCCTGGGCACCTGCTGGCTCGGCGGCACCTTCGCCCGCAGCCGCTTCGCCGCCGCCGCCGGCGTCGCCGACGACGAGACGGTGCCGGCGGTGATCGCCCTCGGCCACCCCACCGAGCGCCACGGCCTCGTCGAGCGCGCCGTGCGGGCGGTGGCGCGCTCCTCCCGCCGGCTGCCGCCCGAGGCCCTGTTCTTCGACGGCGCCCCCGACCGCCCCCTCGACCCGGCCGAGGGGGTCGGCCCGGC
>WGAH01000211.1 GCA_015489145.1 Deltaproteobacteria bacterium | reverse complement strand
GGGGGGCGAGGGGAGCCGTGCCGGGGCCCGGCAGCCAGACCGTGTCGTGGTCGAGGCCGCGGACGGCGCTGTCGAGGAAGACGCGCTCGTGGGGCGCCGCCCGGAGGATCGCGTACTCGAGGCCGCTGGCGACGAGCGCCTCCTCGGCGCTTCGCCGCGCCGTGAACGCGGGCACGTCGAGGTCCCGGTCGACGCCGATGCACGACAGCAGCACCACGCGCCCCACCCCCCGCTCGCGCGCCGCCTCGAACAGGGCCCGGTGGCCCTCGACGGTGACGTTGGCGTGGTGGTTGTCGCGCGTCTCGAGGTGGACGCCGGAGGCGACGACGATGTGGGTCACGTCGCGGCAGGCGCGGCGCAGGCTGTCCGGGTCGCGCAGGTCGCCGAAGAAGTAGCGGCAGCCGGTGTCGTTGAGCCAGTAGTACTCGCTGCCCTTGCGGACCAGGGCCCGGGTGGGCAGCTTGAGGGCGCGCAGGGCGCGGACGACGTGCTGGCCGGTGTGGCCGGTCGCGCCGGTGACGAGAATCATGGACCCTCCGGTGGGGCCGTCGCGGCGGGGCGCCGCGGCGGCTCGCCGACGGGTTATCCCGTCGGGCCCCCGCGTCAGGACTGGAGCCAGCATGATCGAGAACGGTTCGGTGACGGATGCCCCCGACAGCGAGCAGCCCGGGCAGGCGCGCGATCCCGGCCGCGTGGGCGGCCCCGCGGGCGAGGCGCTCGAAGCGCTGCTCCGCCTGCTCGCCCGCCGCGGCCGGGACGAGCTGGACCGGGCGGCGGCGCGGGCCCGGCACCACCTCGAGCTCCGGCAGCTCCGGCGCGACCGGGACGCGATGGTCCGCAAGCTCGGCAAGGAAGCCCGCGCGCTGCTCGAGGCGGGCGAGATCGACCACCCGGGGCTGCGGCGGGGGGTCGAGCGCATCGAGGCCCTCGAGGCCCGCATCGCCGCCCTCGAGCGCGGCGAGCCCGCGGGTGAAGGCGGTGATTCCGGGCCTTCGACGCAGGGTGGGAAGGAATCCTCCGCCTGAGGTGCGCCGGGCCCTTGCCAGCCTGGCGGGGTCCGATTAAAAGGCGACCGCTTTCCGGGGCTGTAGCTCAGTTGGGAGAGCACCAGAATGGCATTCTGGGGGTCAGGGGTTCAAATCCCCTCAGCTCCACCACATCGACCCTCCCCTCGCGGGAGGGTCGCTTTTTTTTCGGCGCGGGCCGGGGCGGGGCCGCGGCGGCGGTCGGCGGATTGACAGGGCGGGCGGCCGGGTCATAGGACGGACATCCCGCGGGGACCGGCGTGCAGCGCGCGGCGTCCGCGGCAGGCTCCCGACCCGGCTCGCCGGTTCCATCTCCCCGAACAGAGAACGCCATGCCCCTTCTGTCGACGCTTCTGCTCGCCACCCTGGTCGCCCGCGCCGAGGACGCGATCCCCAAGGCCGACTACAACCTCAAGCTCGACCCCTACAACATCCAGTTCCTCGACTACCAGTTCCCCTCCGGGGTGCGGATCCTGTTCCAGGAGGAGCACAGCCAGCCCATCGTCACGGTGGTCAACGTCATCGACAAGGGCAGCGAGATGGACCCCCTCGGCTCCGAGGGGGTGGCCCACCTCATCGAGCACCTCAACTTCCGCGCCCGCCACGGCGACCTCCCGAAGAACTGGGACCTGCTCCACCAGCTCGGCGCCAACATCAACGCCTACACGAACGTCGACGAGACGCTCTACGCCACGGTGGCCCCCGCCGATTCCGTCGTGCCCCTGCTGCGGATCGAGGCCCTGCGCCTCAAGGACACCCTCGAGAACGTCACCGAGCAGGACGTGGACGCCGAGAAGAGCATCGTCCGCAACGAGCTGAGGCAGTCCTACGAGAACGCGGCCATCGGCGAGGGCTTCGACGAGATCTCCCGGCAGCTCTACCCGGAGGACTGGCCCTACCACCGCAGCACGATCGGCACCCACGAGTCCATCGCCACCGCCGACCTGAAGATGGTCCGCGACCTCACCCGCGACAACTACACGGCGCCGAACTCCACCATCGTCGTCGTGGGCGACTTCAGCCTCAACCAGGCCGGCGACTTCATCAAGCAGGCCTTCGGCGACATGCCCGAGCTGCTCCGCGACCCCGAACACCCCGACGCCCCGCTGGAGCTCGTGGAGCCCACGCC
>WGAH01000210.1 GCA_015489145.1 Deltaproteobacteria bacterium | reverse complement strand
CGCCCGTCCCGCAACGCGGGCAGCGCACGGACCAGCGGGCGTCGAGAAGGCCGACGGCGGCGGCCTCGACAAACCACCCGAGCACCTCGGCCCGCGGCTCGCCCCAGCGATCGGCCAGGACGAGGGGGCGCAGGCCGGCGAGCTCCCAGTCGCGCGCCGTCTCGAAGTGGCGCACCAGCCGGCGGGCCAGCGCCGGCGGCGCCCCCCGGGCGAGCCACCGGTCGAGGGCGGCCCGGGTCGGTCCGTCGAGCTCGCGCAGGCGCGGCGCCTCGGCGGCCTCCCCGGGCGCGGGCAGCGCCGCCAGGCAGCGCCGCCAGGCCCGCTCCACCCGCCGGGCCATGGCCGCCACGACCGGCCCGGCCAGCGCCCGGCTCGGCTCCCAGGCGGCCGCCAGGCGCGCGCGCACCCCCGCCCCCCGCGGCTCCAGGCGCGCCTCGTAGCGGACCTCCCGCCACAGCGGCCCGTCGAGGCGCCGCCGCCAGGCGAAGCTCCGCCCGGCCACCCAGGCCTGGGCCACCTCCTCGTAGCGGTGGCGGATGCCCGCCGGGCCGAGCACGGTCCCCACCGGCCGGCTCACCCCGTCCGCCCCGGGCGCCAGCTCCAGGGTCATCGGCGGCAGGCCGCCCACCCGGCCGAGGTGGTCGGCGTCCGCCACCAGCCGCCACGCCGCCGCCGCGTCCACCTCCGGGGTTTCCAGCTCGAAGCGCACGCCTCCTCCCCGGGTCCCCTATCCCCCGCGCTCGTGCCATGATGGGTCCATGCCTCGTTCTCCCACCTTCTTCCCGGCGCTCCTCCTCGCCGCCGGCTGCGCCTCCGGCCGCGCCGTCCTGCCCGCCGCGGACGACACCGCCCCCGAAGGCGACGGCGCCGCCGGGCCCCTCGCGGCCGAGGACTTCCGCCTGCTCGTCGCCGACGGCATCGACGACCGCATCAACAGCTACCCCTGGGCGGTGGCGACCTTCGACGGCGACGGCGACGGCGAGGCCGAGCTCTACGTCGGCACCGCCGGCAACGCCCTGTGCATGCAGGTGCCGCTCATGGGCGAGCTGTGGTCGCTGCTGCCCGACCTCGTTCCCCCCGATTCCTGGCAGTGCGACCTCTCCCACTGGGACCCGTCCGACTGGACGGCCTACACCCTCGACAACCTGGCCCCGGCGCGGGTCTACCGCGGGCGCTGGAACGGCGGGAACTTCGACTGGGACCGCGTCTTCGAGCCCTCGGCCTTCGAGGTGCAGGGATTTCGCGGGGCCATCGTCAAGGACGACCGCCTCTACATGCTCGGCATGGACCTCGTGGACGGGGCCATCGTCTGGTCCACCGCCGACGGCGAGACCTGGGAGGCCGCCAGCGACCCCGGCGTGATCCCCGAGCACGCCGGCATCACCACCTCGGTGCGCGGCGCCGCCGTCCTCGGCGACACCCTGGTCGTCGGCTCGGCCTCCTCCGGCTTCCTCTACGCCGCCGAGGACCCGGCCCCGGGCAACTGGCGGCTGGCGAGCAGCGAGGGCTTCGTCGACTCGGGCAGCCCGACGACGGAGGACGGCGAGCCCCTCAACGGCCCCTTCTGGGACCTCGCCGTGCTCGACGGCGAGCTGTACGCCGCCCCCCTCAACGAGCAGGGCGGCGAGCTGTGGCGGACCGCCGACCCGAGCCCCGGCGCCTGGACCCGCCTGGTGGGCGGCGGCTACGGGCAGGACGGCACCCAGGGCTTCATGGACCTCACCGCCCACGACGGCCGCGTGTGGGCCGGCACCGTCACCTACCCGCCGCTGGTGACCGACATGGACGCCGTCGTCGCCACCGAGCTGCTGCGCGTGGACCGCGAGGCCCACGCCGAGCTGCTCGTCGGCGAGGCGCGCACCCTCGACGACGGCACCGAGGTCACGCCCCTGTCGGGCATGGGCCCCGGCTTCGACTACGGCGGCAACCTCTACACCTGGGAGGCGACCTCCTACGCCGGCGCCTACTACGCCGGCACCTTCGACGCCGCGCCGCTGGTCCTCGACATCCTCGACGAGCTCTACGGCGACGAGCTCCCCGAGGAGGTCGACGCCCTCGTCGCCGGCTGGCTCGGCGACGACCGCGACCGCTGGCGGGGCTTCGACCTCTACCGCACCACCGACGGCGAGACCTGGCGGGCGATCACCCTCGACGGCCTCGGCGACCGCGACAACTACGGCGTCCGCGCCCTCCTGCCGACGCCCTGGGGCCTGCTGCTCGGCACCGCCAACCCCTTCGACGGCTTCCAGCTCTGGCTGGCCGAGGGCTGAGCGGGGCGTTCAGGCCCGCCGCCGGCGGCGGAGGCCGAGGAGGCCGAGGGGCCAGGCGAGCCAGGCCTGGGAGCCGCCGCAGCCGCAGGCCCGCGCGTCGGCCTGCTCCGGCAGGCTGTCGAGGTCGAAGCGCACCGTCGCCGGCGTCGGGTCCTCGTTGAGCCAGGCGTCGCGGCTGGTGACCTCGACCGTGTGGGCGCCGGGCTCGACGCCGGTGATCACGGCGCCGGCGTCGTCGGTCCAGGTGCTCCAGCCGCCGCCGTCGAGCTGGTAGGAAAACGCCAGCGGCCCCTCCCGGTCGTCGGTGGCGGTCCACTCCAGCGCCACCCCGTCGGCCCCCGAGCGCCACACGTCCACCCGGGTGTCCGGCGGCGTGCCGTCCACCTCCGGGTCGTCGGCGTCGAACAGCGACAGGTAGACCTCGACGCCGCCGGCGGTCGTGTTCACCGCGTCCACCCGCAGCACCATGTCCCACAGGTAGTAGAGCGAGTTGAACAGCACCACCTCGTCGAGCAGTCCGCCCACCATGCCGGCGCCCTGCGTCTCGACGAAGTGCCGCAGCTCGACCTCGGCGTCCTCGTCGTCGCTGAGCAGGTGGTCGGCCTCCAGCTCGTCGATGGCGAAGGCGAGGTCGCGCACCGACAGGGTGAGCGAGGAGATGCCCGCGTCCACCCCCACGTCGATCACGCCGCTCACGTCGCCGCGCAGGGCGACCACCTCGGTGCGGGCGCCGTCCACCTCGCCGGTGAGGTGGATCTCCACGTCGCCGAACTCGGCGGCGATGCCGTCGGCCTCCACCGTGACCCGCGGCGGCTCGCCCAGGCCCACGGTGGCGCGCAGGTCCCCGACCTCCGGGTCGAACCAGTCCTGCACCGTGTCGACGAACTCCGCGAGGTTGTCCTCGGTGAAGCAGAAGTAGCCCTGCCGCCAGGCCTCCTGGAACAGCTCGTTGAGCATCGCCTCGGTCACGCCCACCGCCAGGGAGGAGCCGTCCGCCGCCTCGAAGGCCAGGGTGGGGGTGCGCCCCGGGTCGCCGCCGGTGCGGGAGGTGTCGGGGCAGCCGTCCTCGCCGGTCCAGGCGACGTCGGGGGTGATGCCCAGGGCGAGGCGGCTCGGGTCGATGGCCACGTCGTCGAGGGCGAGGCCCACGCTCCAGTCGCCGTAGTCCTGCCCGTCGAGGAGCGCGTCGCCGAGGTACTCCCGGGCGAGCTCGGGCACGGAGGCGGCGACGGCGTCGGCCAGGGCGGCGAAGATCTCCTCCTCGAACCAGGCGAGGACGAGGTCGTCGGGGAACCACGCGATGTCGGTGTCGAGCTCGCCCTCCACCACCGGGGTGCCCACCACCTCCAGCCCGAGGCCGCCGTCCTCCACCACCGGGGCCAGGGTGAGCGAGAGGTGGCCGTTGACGAGGCTGAGGTACTCGAGGTCGCCCTCGAACTCGACGCAGGAGTCGAGGTAGTCGCTGTCGAGGCCGTAGACGACCATGTCCTCGCCGTGGATCTCGCCGAAGTCCACGTCGACGGCGAGCCCCTCGCCGCTCATTCCGAGGGCGACCGAGCGCACGGGCACCTCGAGGTTGAAGTCGCGCACCCCCACCTCGTCGTAGCAGTCCACCGCCGCCGAGACGCGGTCCTCCTCGAAGGAGAGGTCCAGGCCCGAGAGGCGGTCCTCGACGAAGCCCACGCCGTCGGCGAAGAAGGCGGCCTGCATCCCGCCCTCGACCGTGCCGGCCAGGGCGCTCGCGGCGATCCACGCGACCCACATGGGCGCAGGCTACCACGCCGGGGGGGCGCCGCGAGGGCGGAGAGCGGGGGTCAGCGCCGGACGACCAGCGACAGGCCGGCCCGGGCCATGAACAGGTGGTAGACGCCGTTTCCCGAGGGGATGGTCGTGCCCGGGGGCGTCGGGTCCGCGAGGTCGTGGAGGCTGTCGGTCACGCGCCGGGTCGGCGACCAGAACACGTCGAGGCCGCCGCCGAGGTCCACCCACCAGCGCGGTCGCCAGGCGCCGGCGAGGCGCAGGTCGAGGGCGGCGAAGTCGAGGTTGCTCGGGTGGGCCAGCTCGTCGGGCACCGCGGCGGTGGACCCCCAGAGCCCCGGCCGCAACTCGCCGCGCTCGCCGACGGGAAGCACCGCCGAACCGCCCCCCCACCAGGTGTCGCGCATCCCCGTCACGGTGGTGGCCCCGCTCACCTCGTCGAGGAACTCGGCCTCCGTGATGCCGTAGTCGTCGAGCAGGCCGGCCATGAGCGGGTCGTCGCTGAGTACGCGCAGGTCGCTCACGTCGCTGTCGTAGCTGCGGAGGCTCGACCAGCCCGTCCAGGCGAGGTCGAGGACCAGGCGCCGCTCCCCCAGGGGGACCACGCCGGAGAGGTAGACCTCGGCGGGAAGGGTCATCGGGGTGCGGACCCGGCCGGCGAGCTCGAGGGCGAGGTCGTTGGAAGGCACGAGGTCCACCGGCCCGCGCAGCACCACGCGAATGGGGGAGCGCAGGGCGAGGTGCAGGGCGGGACCGCGCTCGGGCTCGAAGTGGGCGCTGAAGGCCCAGCCGAAGCCGTGTCCCCGGTGGCCCTCGAGCTCCTGGGTGCCCTCGAGGAAGGGGTCGCCCACGAGGTCGGCGGCGACATCGCCGGCCATCGCGTGAACCAGCGCGCCGGTGTCCACCGCCTTGGTCGAGGAGACGCGCATCTGGGCGGTCCGCAGGGCGAGGCCGAGGCGCCAGGGCCCGCCGGGGACCGCGCCGAGGCAGGCGTCCTCCTCGAGCACGAGCAGCTTGCCCTCGATCCCGTAGAAGCGGGCGAGGCCCTCGGGGTCGCCGCCCCCCCCGCCGCGGGCCAGCGGCGCGAGGACCGTGAAGCCGAGCCCGACCCGCCCGCGCCCCGCCGT
>WGAH01000209.1 GCA_015489145.1 Deltaproteobacteria bacterium | reverse complement strand
GGTGGAGGCGGAGTAGCCGCCGACCTGCATCGTCATCGTCGCGGTGCCGGCCTGGATGAAGGTGACGACGTTGACGTCGACGGCGGCGAAGTCGGGCGGGTCGAAGAACAGGCGCATCGCCCCGGCCGACACCGGCGAGCCCGCCGTCGAGGACACCGAGGCCCCCGAGGAATGCGCCTCGGTGGAGCTCGACATCCTCGGCCCCGAGGAACCGCGGGTGGGCGACGAGTGGACGGTGTGGCTGCGCTGCGACGGCGCCACCCTGGCCGGGGCGATGCGCCTGTTCTTCGACCCGCCCGACTTCGCCGCCGTCGACGTCAACGTCGTCACCTTCATCCAGGCCGGCACCGCGACGATGACGATGCAGGTCGGCGGCTACTCCGCCTCCACCGACGTGACGGTGAGCGAGTGAGGCGCCGCCTCGTCGCGGCCCTCGCGCTGGCCGCCGCCTGCAAGGGCGACCCGGTGCCGGTGAGCGACGGTCTCGACCCGCTCGAAGCGAACACCGCCCCCTGGCCCGAGGGCGACCACCCCGAGACCCTGTCGGTGGTCACGGGCTCGGCCGAGGACTGGGACTGGGGCCACGGCCGCGGCTGGGTGCGGGCCCCGGTGGCCGACGTGCTGGCGGCGATGGAGGAGCCCGAGGTCGCCCTCGACCGCCGCGAGGTGGACGCCTGGTCGGTCACCTGGGACACCCGCCCGGAGTACCCGGCGAGCTTCACCCTCCACAACGAGGTCGACGACATCGTGACGGTCACCTTCGACGTGACCTGGCGCTTCGGCTGGACCGCCGAGGACGGAAGCGAGGCGGGCGCGCGGTGGGAGAAGACCGACGGCTCGAGCGTCATCGAGCTGCTGGAGGGCTCGGTGCGCGTCTTCGCCGAGGAGGACGCGATCGCGGGGGTGGAGGTGGTCGAACACCTCGACAGCATCCAGGCCGACGACACCCCGCACGTCGAGAGCTTCCTCCGGGACTGGTTCGGCGACCTCGTCGCCCGCGCCCACGGCGAGCCCCTGCCGGAGCTCGACGCCCGGTGAGGGTGCGCTGGCTGCTCGCCGGGGCGCTGCGCGCCGAGCTGATCCCCTTCGCCCGCCGCCTCGACGCCCCGCGCCCCGCCGGCCGCCGCCTGGTGGTCGGCCGCCTCGCCGGGGCACCCGTGGCCCTGCTCCGCACCGGCGTCGGCCCCGAGCGCGCCGGCCGCCGCCTCGCCGGGGCCCTGGCGGCGCTGCGCCCCGAGGCGGTCCTCAACGTCGGCACCGCCGGGGCCCTGGTCGACGCGCTGCCGGTGGGGGCGGTGCGCGCCGTCACCGGCCTGCACGAGGGCCCGCGCCCCCTCGCCGCGCTTCCCGCCTGGCCCGGGCTGCCCGCCGCCCGCCTCGCCACCGTGACCGAGCCCGTCTGGGAGCCCGCGCGGCGGCGGGTCCTGGCGGGGGCGGGCGCCGATCTCGTCGACATGGAGGCCGCCGGCCTGTGGCGGGTCGTCCGGGAACACGGCGGCGCCGTGTTCTTCGTCGTCAAGGTCGCGAGCGACGCCGCCGGCGCCGACCCCGAGGACCCGGTGGGGCCGCCGACCGGACCCGCCGGCCCGGCGCGCGTCCTGCGGTTCAAGGCCCGGGCCCTGCGGCTGGTGGAGCGGGGGCTGGTGCCGGCGGTGCTCCCCCACCTCGGCGGGCCGCCGTGGTATGCTCACCCCGGGCCGGACGCGCATGGAGGGGCATGATGCGCCTGGTCCGCCTTCTTCCGGCCCTCGCCCTCGCCGGCTGCTCGACGCTCATGGTCGCCCGGCCGCCGCCGCGCCTCGCCGCCACCGACGTGACGCCGACCCCCGAGGGCCACGCCCGCGTCGCCGCCGTCCTCGCCGGGACCGCCACCCCCGGCGACGGCCTCGCGCCCGACCGGCTCGACGGGCCGGTGCAGGTCCGCGCCGGTGCCGGCCTGGCCGAGCGCCTCGACCTGTCGCTCTCCCTCGGCATCGCGACGGTGGGCGGCCTCGTCGGCTACCGCCTGGCCGGGGGGCGCGTGGCCGAGGTCGGGGCGATCGCCGGGCTCGGCCTCGCCCTGAACCCCGCCGAGGACGACGAGGGTTCCTGGTGGTTCGGCAGCGTCTCGCCGGGCGCCGGCCTGCGGGGCGCCATCCACCTCTCCGACGCCCTGGACCTCCCCCTGGCCTTCCGCGTCTCCCGCGCCCTCGTCGTGCCCGGCCCGGGCGCCCCCGCCAGCGCCCGCCCGGTGAACTGGACGCCCGCCGAGACCTGGGCGGGGGCCTCGTGGGCGCCGGCGGCCGGGATGCGCCTGGACGCCGGGCTGGGGGCGCTGTTCGTCGGGCCGCCCTACGCCGCCGCGTCGGTGATGCTGCAGCCCACTTTCGCGTTCACGGTGGACCTGGACGGCCGCCGGGCGGCCGGCGGCGGGGCGCCCTGACCGGCGGTCGGCCCCGGCCGGCGCGCGGCGCGCCCGGCGGCTCGGTTCCGCGGCGCATCGTCCCGGTCTCCCGGCGCCTTCGTCACGCCCCCTTCACCGGGCGGGGCTTGCGCGCGCCCCCCCCATGCGTGACCGGGAAGCGATGCTCGCCCTGCTCCTGGCCCTCGCCGCCCCGGGCCGCGCCGCCGCCCTCGACAACCCCGAGGTCGCCGGGCCCTGGGGCTCGCCCACCGCCACCGACGGCGCCGCCGCCTGGTGGAACCCCGCGGGGCTCGCCGGCGGGCGCGGCACGCGCGTCCTCGTCGAAGGCGCGCCCACCTTCGCCGCCATCGCCTACGACCGGGCCGAGCCCCACGCCGGCTCCGACCGCCTCGTGCTGTCCGGGGTCGTGCCCTACGCCGGCGTGGCCAGCGACCTCGGCGACGCCCTGCCCGGCCTCGGCGCGGGCCTCGCGCTCGCGGTGCCCTTCATCCGGGGCGGCGCCTCCACCGTCGAGGACGGCGCCGCGCGGTACGCGATGCGCTCGGGCGAGGTGCGCGCCGTCGAGCTGAGCAGCGGCCTCGCCTACACCCTCGCCCGCGACACCCCCCACGCGCTGAGCCTCGGCGCCGCCGTGGGCGTGCTGTTCAGCTCGTGGACGGCGACGGTCGACCAGGACACCCTGCCCGATCTCGACGCCCTCATCGAGGGGGAGGGCGAGGCGAGCCCCTACACCGACGCCGACCTCGAGAACCCGGACTACGCCGCGCGCCTGGAGTTCGGCGAGCTCACCGACCGCGCCGTCGTCGCCCGCCTCGGCCTGCGGGCCCGCCTCGGCGACCGGGCCGCCCTCGGCCTCGCCTGGACCTCCGGCGCCCGCGTCCGCAACACCGGCGACCTCACCCTGCGCTTCGGCTGCCCGCCGCAGTCCGACACCCTCGGCCGCTTCGGCAGCGAGCGCCTCGGCCTGTGCGACGCCACCCTGCGCGCCGACGCCGCCGTCGCCTACGCCCTGCCCTGGCGCGTCCACGCCGGCCTGGCCATCGAGCCCGCCGCCGTCCTCCGCACCGAGGTGATGTTCGGCCTCGTCGGCTGGTCGCGCTTCACCGACTTCGACATCGCGGTGAGCGGCGTCGCCGAGCGCAACCCCACCCTGTCGCGGGAGGCGGTGGACCTCGTCGAGCAGCGCCGCCTGTGGGCGCGGGGCGGCACCACCTCGCCGTGGTTCGCCTTCGACGCGAAGCTCCGCCCGGCGCCCGGGCTGCTCGTCGGCGCCCGCGTGCTGCGCGACCCCTCGGCCATCGCCGACGAGGCGGTGTCGGCAAACAACTACGACGCCGACGACACCGTCGTCTCGGGGCAGCTCGCCTGGACCCTGCCGCTCCCCGGCCCCGAGGCGCAGCTCGGCATCTCCTACGCCCACCACTTCCTCGCCCCCCGCGAGGTCAGCACCAGCGGCTTCTCGCAGACCGTCGAGGGGCCGGCGCCCGAGGACCGCTGGAACTACCCCCACGCCAACGGCGCCTGGACCGGCAGCATCGACCGCCTGGGCCTGCAGCTCCGCGTGACCCTCGGCGGCTGAACCCGCGGGTTCAGTCCGTCGCCGGCTCCAGGTCCAGGGCCACCTCGGTGGCGCCGGAAGCGCGGTCGATGGCGGCGTCGGCCACGCGCAGGCCGCCGAGCTCCGGCACCGGGAAGCGGAAGGCGCCCACCAGGGCGAGCATCGCGTCGAGGGGCAGCATCTCGCTGACCAGCTTCGTCGTCGCCTCGTTGGAGGCGCCCCAGTCGCTGCCGCGCACGTCGAGGCTGGTGCGGACCGCGCCGAGGTCGAGGCCGAGTTCGCCCGAGGCGTAGACGAGGCCGAGGTCGGCCCAGGCCGCGACGGCGAGGTCGAGGCGCTGGCCGAGGTCGCCGTCGGGGGTGTCGACGGCGACCTGCAACTCGCCGATCTGGAGCTGCATCGCCCCGTCCGCGTCGACGATCACGGGGGGCAGCTCCGCCGAGACGCCGATGCTGCCCTCGCTCGCGCCCAGCGCGCCGAGGAGGAGGGGGTCGAGGCTGCCGTCGGCGGTGCTCAGCTCCAGGTCGAGCAGCCCGCCCCGCCAGGCCTCGAACAGCACCCGGTTGAGGAAGTCGTCGGAGATCGACAGCGCCAGGTCGGTGGCGTTGCTCGGCTCGGTGGCGGCGGCGCCGGTGGTGAACACGCCGGCCCAGGTGCGGGTGCCGGCCGGCGGGATGTCCACGGCGAGGTCGAGGGCGAGGTCGAGGCCCTCGCCGTCGATGGCCACCTCGGCGAAGTCGGCGGACACCGCCACCGGCACCCCGAGCACCTCGGCCTGGAAGGAGGGGTCGAGCTCGGCGAGCTTCTCGTCGAGGAGCGCCGGCACCGTCGCCCGCACCTGCTCCAGCACCATCGACTCGACCTTCTCGCGCACGGTGTCGACGAGCAGCCAGTCCTCCACGTCGCCGGGGAGCAGCGAGGTGTCGTAGGAGAAGCCCTCGAGGGCCAGGTCGGCGTCGAGCAGCTCCACGTCGAGGCGCCCGTCGACCGCGCCGGCGCCGAGCCCGACGGTGACCACGGCCCGGGTGGCGTCCATCGAGACGGCGGTGTCGAAGGCGGAGCCGACGACCTCGCCGGTGGCCTCGACGTCGACGTGCAGGTCGGGCAGGACGACGACGACCTCCAGCCGGCCGTCGGTGGGCGAGGCCGACAGCACGGGGGCGCCGAAGTCGAGGGCGGTGAGGTCGGCCGAGATCGTCACCGCGTCCCAGCCCCAGATGCCGTAGCTGTCCTCGTAGACCGGGTTGAGCTCGGCGGCGGCGGCGGCCATCGCCTCGGCGTCGAGCAGGCCGCCGGCGAGCTCGAGCACGTCGGCCAGCCCGCCCCGGTTGAGGCGAATCCGCATCGCCTCGGCCACCGGGCCCTCGGGCTCGGCGAAGTCGCCGGCGAGCACGCCCCGGCGCACCGTCACGGCGTCGCCGTCGGGACCCGTGCCCACCGCCTCGAAGACGTGGACGCCGGGCTCGAGGACCAGGCGCTTCTCCCAGTTCTCGGCCAGGGGCTCCACCGTCTCGCCGTCGACCCGCAGGTCGACGAGGTACTTCTGGCTGCCCCGCACCGTCACCGGCCCCGGGGCGAGCCAGTCCGCCGCCGCCGGGCTGTCCACCGCCAGCGTCGGCGCGACCTTCGCCTCGACCTCGGGCTGCGCCTCGCCGCCGCAGGCCGCCGCGAGGAGGAGTCCCGTCCACCCTGCCCGCACCGTCCGGTTTCCACGCATCGGCCGCTCCCGGTCTCCCAAGGGGGGGGGCATAGGCCGAAACGGCCCGCCCCGGCGTGACAGGCCGGTGAACGATTCCCCCCGGCTCCCGCGCCCCGCGTTCGGGGGGGGCGGGAGCCGGGGCGCTCAGGC
>WGAH01000208.1 GCA_015489145.1 Deltaproteobacteria bacterium | reverse complement strand
TCCCCGTAGCGGGGCCGGATCTTGGGGCCGATCACGAGCGTGCCCGCCCCGGGGACGGGCAGCGGTCCTTCCACCCAGACCACGCCGCGGCGGGCGGCCTCGAGCGCGAGCTTGCCGAGGGCCTCCCAGTCGGGCGCCGGGCAGGGGGCCCTGGCGGCGTCGCGGAGGGCGTTGACCCGGGCCCGGCTGGCGGCGAGCCGTTGCTTGCTGATGCGCCCGGTCTGGATCGCCGCTTTGAGGGCGGCGTGGAGCGCGCGGGCTCGGGCCGGGTCCTTGCCCGCGATCAGGAGGTCGGCCCCGGCGAGCACGGCCTCGACCCCGGCCTCCTTGAGGCCGAAGTGTTTGCGGATGGCGCCCATGCTCAGGTCGTCGGTGACGATGGCGCCCGCAAAGCCCAGCTTTTCTCGCAGGAGGCCGGTGAGGATCTTCTTCGAGAGGGTCGCCGGGCGCTCCGGGTCGAGGTCCTCGTAGACGATGTGGGCGGTCATGACGAGAGGCACCCCGGCGCGGACGGCGGCCTCAAAGGGCGGCAGGTGCTTGGCCTCGATCTCGGCCAGGCGCCCCTTTTCGTAGACCGGGAGCCCCAGGTGGCTGTCCACGCCGGTGTCGCCGTGGCCGGGGAAGTGCTTAGCGGTGGCCAGCACCCCGGCGTCCTTGAGCCCCTGGATGAAGGCCAGGCCGTGGCGGGTGACGAGGTCGGGGTCGGCGCCGAAGCTGCGCAGGCCGATGATCGGGTTCTTGGGGTTGGTGTTGACGTCGAGCACCGGGGCGAAGTCCACGTCGGCGCCGGCGTAGCAGGTCTCCTGGCCGATGGCGCGGGCCACCCGGCGGGTGAGCGCGGGGTCGTCGGCGGCGCCGAGCGCCATCGCCCCCGGGAAGCGGGGCACGCCGGCGACGCGGAAGGAGTTGAAGGGGCCGCCCTCCTGGTCAATGAAGACGAGCAGGTCGGGGCGGCGTTCTTTGAGCTCGTGGATGGGCTTGACGCCGTGTTCGAAGTTGGAGGCAAAGAGCAGCACCCCGGCGGGGTCGAGCTCGTTGATGAGGTCGTAGGGGACCTCGGGGCCGTGCCAGGAGAGGATCAGAAAGTCCCCGGCCAGGGCGGGCAGGCTGAGCGCGGCGAGCATCAATAGCAACCTCCTCATTCGAGGGCTCCTCTGAGCCGCCCCTGGGCGTCGCGAAGGCGTTGCAGGGCACTTTTCTTATCGTGGCCCCGGGCGATGAGAACCGCTAGGGGGATGTCGTTTTCGGCGGCCTTGAGCGCCGCCTGCGCGGCTTTTAGGGGCACCCCGGCGGCCTCGGCGACGATCTTTATGGCGCGTTGCTCGAGCTTTTCGTTGGTGGGGCGCATGCCCACCATGAGGTTGTCGTAGACCCGGCCGAGCCGGGTCATGACCAGCGTCGAGAAGAGGTTCAAGGTGGCCTTCTGGGCGGTGCCGGCGGCGAGCCGGGTGCTGCCGGCGATGACCTCGGGCCCGGTGTCGAGGAAGAGGGGATAATCCACCGCCTCGAGCAAGGGGCTCTCGGCGTTGTTGGCGATGCCGAGGGTGAGGGCGCCCCGCTTCCGGGCGGCGCGGGCCAGGGCCACGGTGTAGGGGGTGCGGCCGCTGGCGGAGACGGCGACGAGGACGTCCTCTTCGCCGAGCTTCCTGGCCGCCGCTTCCCCGGCCGCGCGGTCGTCCTCGGCGGCCTCCACGGCGCGGGTCATGGCTGCCTCGCCGCCGGCCAAAAAGAGCAAAAGCCGCGCCTCCGGCCAGCCGAAGGTGGGCGGCAGCTCGACGGCGTCGAGCACCGCCAGCCGGCCTGAGGTCCCGGCGCCGGCGTAGGCGAGCCGCCCGCCCCCAGCGAGCCGGCGGCTGGCCGCGATCGCCGCCTTTTCGATCGCGGGCAGCACCTCCTTGACCGCCGCCAGCGCCAGGAACTGCCGCTCCAAAAGCCTCCAGGATCTCCCTCGGCGGCCAGGCGTCGAGGCCCTGGTAGCGGGGGCTTTTGGCCTCGGTCCTCACCGGCTCACCTCCGCGAGCACGGCGTTGCCGACCCGGGGCCTGAGCCAGGCTAGGGCGTTTATGCCGTGGCGGCTGGGGTG
>WGAH01000207.1 GCA_015489145.1 Deltaproteobacteria bacterium | reverse complement strand
TGCTCGGGGCGCGCCTCGAAGGTCACCGCCTCGCGAAGGGCGCGGCCGACGGCCCGCAGGGGCTCCGGGTCGAGGCCCTCGCGCCGGGCGCGAAGCCGCTCGCCCTCGTCGGCGACGCCGTCGACGAGGCGCATCAGCAGGGTTTCGCGCTCGGTGGGGGTCATGGGGTGGCCTTCCGTTCGCCGGGGGGGCGCTCCGGCCCGGTCCCCGACGCCGGCATGGACGCGCGGGGACCGCTTTCATTCGCAGGGGTGAGGCGGTTCGCGGAGGCGGGCGCCCCCGCGCCGCCCCAGGAGATCGGCCAGGTCGCCGCCTCGCTGCACCGGAAGGCCGGCGCGAGGCGCCTCCTCGGCCCTCGCCCTCCCACGGCGCCGCGCCGGTCCACCGCCCTCACTCCTTGATGTCCTTGAGGGCCTTCTGGAGCTTCTTGCGGGCGTAGTAGAGCCGGCTCATCACCGTGCCCTCGGGGATGCCCACCACCTCGGCGATCTCCTTGTAGGCCAGGCCCTCGATCTCGCGCAGGAGGATCACCTGCTTCTGGTCGGGCGGCAGGGTCTCGAGGGCGGCGAAGATGCGGTCGCGCAGCTCCTTGCGCTCGAGGTCGCGGCCCGGGTCGTGGCGGTGGTGGGCCAGGCTGATGACCCCGTCGGCGTCGCGGGCCGCCGTGCCCTCCTCGTACAGCTCGGTGCGCCGCAGCTTCTGGCGGCGGAGGTGGTCGATGGAGACGTTCATCGCGATGCGGCACAGCCAGGTGTAGAAGGAGGCGCCGAACCGGAAGCGCGGCAGGTTGCGGTAGGCCTTGACGAAGGTCTCCTGGGCGAGGTCCCGGGCGTCCTCGCGGTTGCGGACCATGCCGTAGATGATCGCGTAGATGCGGCCCTGGTAGCGCTCGACCAGCACCCGGTAGGCGCCCTCATCGCCGTCGAGCACGGCCCGGACCATCTCGTGGTCCTCGTCGCGAATCGCCTTGCGCCGCGCCGCCTCGTCGTCTTCGACCGCCAACCCGAGCAGCAGCGGGGCCAGCAGGGCGCCCGTCCCCGCCGCGATCAGGTCCACCCAAGCCGAGAGCACCATGGCGTCTCCTCCGCGCGCCCCCCGGGGCGCGACGGTCGCAAGCATAACCGCGAGGGCCCGGCTTCCCGTCCCCCTCAGTGGGCCTCGTCCCAGGTGCGGCCGACGCCGACGTCGACCACCAGTGGCACGACGAGGTCGGCGGCGCCGGCCATCTCCTCGACCACCGCCGCCTTCACCGCCTCGAGTTCCTCGTCGGGCACCTCGAGCAGCAGCTCGTCGTGGACCTGGAGGATGAGGGTCGCCCGGGGGTGCTCGGCGTCGATGCGGCGCTGCACCCGGAGCATCGCCATCTTGATGATGTCGGCGGCGGTGCCCTGCACGGGCGTGTTGATCGCCACGCGCTCGGCGGCGGCGCGCTCGTTGGGGTTGCGGGCGTCGAGGCCGCGCAGGGGCCGGCGGCGGCCGAAGGCGGTCGTCGCGTAGCCGCGCTCCCGCGCCTCGGCGACGGCCCGGTCCATGTAGGCGCGAACCTCCGGGTAGCGGGCGAAGTAGGCCTCGATGGTGGCCTGCGCCTCCTTGCGGGAGATGCCGAGGTCGCGGGCGAGGCGGTGCGCGCCCATGCCGTAGATGATGCCGAAGTTGATCGCCTTGGCCGCCCGGCGCTGCTCCCCGCTCACGAGCGCCGGCGCCACCCCGAAGATCTCGGCGGCGGTGCGCCGGTGGATGTCCTCGCCGGCGCGGAAGGACTCGACCAGGGCGCCCTCGCCGCAGAAGTGCGCCAGCACCCTGAGCTCGACCTGCGAGTAGTCCGCCGACAGGAAGCGGTGGCCCGGCCGGGCGACGAAGCAGGCGCGAATGCGCCGCCCCTCGGGGGTGCGGACGGGGATGTTCTGGAGGTTCGGGTCGTGGCTGGCCAGCCGGCCGGTGGCGGCGACGGCCTGGTGGAACGAGCTGTGGATGCGGCCGTCCGGGCCGACGGCGGCGGGCAGGGCGTCGACGTAGGTTCCCTTGAGCTTGGCCAGCTCGCGGTGGTCGAGGACCAGGGCGGCGAGGCGGTCGCCGTCCTCGGCGGCGAGGCGCTTGAGGGTGGCGGCGTCGGTGGAGTAGCCCTTCTTGGTCTTGCGGCCGGGCTTGAGGCCGCGCTTCTCGAACAGGATGGCGGCGAGCTGCTGCGTCGAGTTCGGGTTGAAGTCCGGGTCGCCGGCCTCCTCGGCGATGGCGGCGCGAAGCACCGCGAGGCGCTCGTCGAGCTCGGCGGACAGGGCGCGCAGGGCCTCGACGTCCACCCCGATCCCGGCGAGCTCCATGCGGGCGAGCACCTCGATCAGCGGGACCTCGACCTCGTCGTAGAGGCGGCGCAGCTCCGGCGCGGCGTCGAGGCGCTCCCCGAGGAGGCGGTCGAGGAGGAAGGCGACGTGGGCGTCCTCGCCGGCGTAGACCGCCGCCTCGGCCACCGGCACCCGGGCGAAGTCGCCGCCGGTGCCCTTCGTGACGCCGGCGTATTCGATCATGCGGTGGCCGAGCCAGCGCAGGGCCAGCTCGTCGAGGTTGTGCTTGCGGTCGACCTCCAGGAGGTAGTCGGCGAGCATGGTGTCGCCGTCGATGCCGGCGAGTTCCGCGCCGTTGGCCCGGAGCACCTCGAGGTCGTACTTGAGGTTCTGGCCGGTCTTCCGGAGGTCCGGGTCGGCGAGGAGGGGCAGGATCGCCTCCATCGCGCCCGGGCAGTTGTCCGGGACCGGCGCCCCGTCCTCGTCCACGTGGGCCACCGGCACGTAGGCGACGCGGTCCTCGGCGGTGCAGAAGCTGAAGCCGACGACGCGGGCGCGCAGCGGGTCGAGGGAGGTCGTCTCGGAGTCGAAGGCGAAGCGGCCGGCGGCGCGCAGCTCCTCGACCAGCGCGGCCAGCTCCTCGGCGGTGCGGACCACCCGGTAGGCC
>WGAH01000206.1 GCA_015489145.1 Deltaproteobacteria bacterium | reverse complement strand
GGCGTACGGGGGCTCGGACTGCGACGACGCGGACGCGGGCGTGAATCCGGGCGCCACCGACGTTCCCGGCGACGGCATCGATTCCGACTGCGACGGCGTCGACGCCGCCGAGCCCGGCGGGGACACCGGCGGGAACGCCGACGACACCGGGCTCACGGTCGAGCCCGAGCCCGAGAAGGACGAGCTGGCCTGCGGCTGCGCTTCCGCCGATTCCCCGGCCGGGGTATGGGGCCTGCTCCTCGGCCTCGGCGCCGCGGTCCGCAGGCGCCGACGCGGCTGAACTCCCGACCCGAGGAGGCCTCGATGCGCGCACTCCCCCTGCTCCTCCTTCTCGCCTGCGGCGGCAACGCCCCCGACAAGGCCGGGCAGACCGGCGCCACCGATTCCGCGACCGCCTGCGACGACGGGGACGGCGACGGCGTCTGCGACGAGGACGACGCCTGCATGGGCGGGGACGACGGGGCGGACGCGGACGGGGACGGCGTCCCGGACGCCTGCGACACCTGTGACGGTGGGGACGACCTCGTCGATTCGGACGGGGACGCCATCCCCGACGACTGCGACGAGTGCCCGGACGGGGACAACGTCGCCGACTCCGACGGGGACGGCATTCCCGACGGTTGCGACGCCTGTCCCAACGGCGAACCCGGCACCTTCCAGTGGGTGACCTGGGACGCGCTGACCTCGGGCAGCAAGACGATCACCGGCTCGGTGGGCGACACGGCCGTGACCTACACCTCGACCAGCGCGATCCGGACCAGCTCCGAGGTGTTCGGCTACAGCCTGTTTCCGGCCTCCTACAAGATTCCCAACGTCGACCCGACGATCCTCAACAGCGAGGTCACCACCAACACCCTGAGCTTCGGGCGGCAGGTGGTGGACCCGGTGCTCGTGTTCGCCTCCATCGGGCGAAGCAGCATCGAGGTCACCGTGAGCTTCGACGACCCGATCACCGTCGAGTGGTCCACGGGGCTCACGGCGACCACCAGCACCTCGGTGAGCGGCCGGGAGGGCTACGCGGTCATCACCGTGCCCGGCGTCCACGACGAGATCGTGTTCTCCTACGACACCGCCGAGTACTACGCGAACTTCGTCTTCGGCTTCGCCGGCACCGACGAGGACATCGACGGCGACGGACAGGCGGACTTCTGCGACCCCTGCCCCGAGGACCCGGACGACGCCTGCGAGTAGGAGCCGGCCGGCGCGGCCGCCCGCGGGGCGGCGCCGACTCGGGGGACGGCGCCGCCGCGGGGCGCCCTACTGCTCGAGCTCGTAGCCCGCGGCCTCCCAGGCGTTCATGCCGCCCTGGAGGTCGTAGACGCCGGTGTAGCCCAGGTCGACGAGGTCGCCGGAGGCCTGGGCGCTCATCCCGCCGGAACGGCAGTAGACGACGACGGTGCGGTCGAGCTGGTCGCCGATGGCGGCGACGAGGCCGTCGGTGTCGGTGTAGGCGATGTCGGCGTCGGTGCCCGGGATGTCGCCGGCGTAGGGGACGTGGACGTTGATCAGCAGGAAGTCGCGCGTGCCGGCGGAGCGCTCCTCGATCCAGGCGGCGAGGGTCTCGGCGTCGATGTCGTGGACCTCGGCGGTCTCGCTCGCCCCGCCGTCGTCGGCGCCGGGGACGGCGGCGCCGTCCCCGGTCGCCTCGGTGGCGGTGTCGTCGCCGGCGGGGGTGGCGGTGTCGTCGCCGGACTTGTCGCCGCAGGCGAGGAGGAGGGCGAGGAGGGAAAGGCTGAGGGGACGGACCATGTTGAAACTCCTTTTCAAGTGCGCCCCCCCCCTAACCGCATCTCCGCAGGCGTCCAGGAGCGCCGGCCGAGGAGCGCCGGCGTCTGGCCGGCCTCGTCGGGAGGGAAGCGGCAAGATGCCGGTTCTACCGGCCCGCCGCGATACCCGGCTCCTGGCTTCAGCCCCCGACGCCGAGGTGCTCGGCGGCCTGCGCGGCGACGTGCCGGCCGATGGCCAGCGAGGCGGTGGCCGCCGGCGAGGGGGCGTTGAGGACGTGGAAGGCCCGCTCGGCCCGAACGATGCGGAAGTCGTCGGCCAGCGAGCCGTCCGGGAGGAGCGCCTGCGCGCGCACCCCGGCGCCCCCGGGACGCACGTCGTCGAGGCCGATTTCCGGGACGAGTCCCTGCAGCGCCTCGACGAAGGCGGCCCGGCTGAAGGAACGGTGGAACTCCCCGAGGCCCATGCGCCAGTACCGCCGCGCGAGCTTCCAGAAGCCCGGGTAGCTCAGCACGTCCCACAGGTCGCGGGCCGAGATCCGCCAGCGCGTGTAGCCCTCGCGGGCGAAGGCGAGGACCGCGTTGGGGCCGGCCTCGACGCCGCCGTGCACCATGCGCGTGAAGTGGACGCCGAGGAAGGGGAAGCGCGGGTCGGGCACCGGGTAGACCAGGTTGCGGACCAGGTGGTGCCGCTCGGGGACGATCTCGTGGTACTCGCCGCGAAAGGGCACGATGCGGAGGCCGGGATCGTCGCCGGCCATGCGGGCCACCCGGTCGCACTGGAGGCCGGCGCAGTTGACGAGACCGGCGGCCTCGACCGAGCCGGAGGGTGTCTCGACGATCACGCCGTCGGCGCGCTTGTGGATGCGGAGCGCCCGCGACGAGAGCCGCACCTCCCCGCCGTGCTGTCGCAGGCGCTCCGCCATGGCCCGGGTCATGCCGGTGAAGTCGACGATGCCCGTCTCGGGCACGTGCAGGCCGGCCACGCCCCGGACGTGGGGCTCGAGCTCGCGGATCTCCTCCGGGCCGAGGCGCCGGAGCCCGACGAGCCCGTTGGCGCGCCCGCGCCGCTCCAGCTCGTCGAGGGCGGGTACCTGCTCCGGGGCGGTGGCGACGACGACCTTGCCGCACCGCTCGTGGGCGACGCCGTGCTCCGCGCAGAAGGCGTACAGGGCCTCGCGGCCGCTCACGCACAACCGGGCCTTGAGCGAGCCGGGCTTGTAGTAGAGGCCCGAGTGGATCACGCCGCTGTTGTTGCCCGTCTGGTGGGCGGCGAGGCGATCCTCGGCCTCGAGGAGCACGACCCGGGCCCGGTGGCGCTCGGCCAGCGCCAGGGCGGTGGCGACGCCGACGATGCCGCCGCCGATCACCGCGACGTCGGCGCGCATCAGGCCCCGGCCTCGGCGAGCACGCGGGTGATGTCCTCGACGTGGACGCGGTTGCCGATGAACAGCGGCGTGCGCTGGTGGAGGTGCGTCGGCTCGATGTCGAGGATGCGCCGCCGGCCGTCGGTGGCGGCCCCGCCGGCCTTCTCGACGACGTAGGCGAGGGGGAAGGCCTCGAACAGCACCCGGAGCTTGCCGCTCGGGTTCTTCTTCGTCGCCGGGTACAGGAACACGCCGCCGGTGATGAGGTTGCGGTGGAAGTCGGCCACCAGCGAGCCGATGTAGCGGCTGCGCCAGCCGGCGCCGGGGGCCTTGAGCGACTCGACGTATTCCCGCAGCCCCGGCGGCCAGGACGCGGCGTAACCCTCGTTGACCGAGTAGGTCTTCGTGCGGGCCTCGGGCTGGAGCCGGATGTCGGGGTGGCTCAGGAAGAACTCGCCGAGCGCCGGGTCGAGGGTGAAGCCCTGCACGCCGGCGTCGGTGGCGAGGACGATGATCGTGCCCGACCCGTAGATCACGTAGCCGGCGGCCACGATGTCGCGTCCGGGCCGCAGCACGTCGTCGAGGGTGGCGGGGGTGCCCTCCTCGCTGCGCCGGCGGTAGATCGCGAAGATCGTGCCGATGGTGGCGTTCACGTCGATGTTGGAGGAGCCGTCGAGGGGGTCCATGTGGAAGACGTAGCGGCCGCTGTAGAAGCGCTCGGGCACGAAGTAGGGGCCCTCGTCCTCCTCGCTGGCCATCGCGCACACGCAGCCGGCGTGCTCCAGCGCCCGCTTGATCGTCTCGTTGGCGTAGATGTCGAGCTTCTGGACGAACTCGCCCTGGACGTTGACGTCGCCGGTGCCGCCGAGCATCCCGGCGAGGCCGGCCCGGTTGACGCGGTTGGACACCAGCCGCGCCGCCAGCGAGAGCTGCCGGAGCAGGGTGGCGAACTGGCCGGTGGCCGTCGGGTGGGCCCGGGTGGTCTCGTAGATGAAGCGGTCGAGGGTGATGCCTTCGTCGAATTGCCCGTTCATGTCGGCCCTCCGTGTGAAGGGCCAGCCTAACCGGCGCCGCGGGCGGGCGGCCCCCGGGGGTCCGCCCGAAAGCTGACGGGCATCGCAGGAGGCGCGGCGGCTCGGGCCTCGCGGATCAGTCCTCGCAGCCGACGCGCCTGACCTCGGTCTTTCCGAGCACCGTCACCCCCTGCACGCCGTCATCCTCGCCCACGACGGTGGCCCCCTTGCGGGCGGTGGCGAGGTGGGCGTCGCAGGCGGCCTCGATGGTGAGCCGGCCCATCACGCTCACGCTGGCGTCGAGGCAATACCACCCCTGGGGGTTGAGCAGCCGGTAGGTGGTGCCGCTGAGGATGCTCACCGGCGGCTCGACGAGGATGAGCTGCGGGTAGGCGGTGGCGGCGTCGTCGCGGACCTCCTGGCCGAAGCCCATCACCCGGACCGAGGGGGCGATCACCCGCACGCGCGGGTCGCCGTCGAGCGAGAACGGCGCGTCGGGCCACTGGGCCAGGCAGCCCGCCAGCACCTCGCGCTGGCCCTGGTCGGGGACGACGAGGCCGAAGCGCCGGGCGTAGGCGTCGGCGTCGAGGGCGTCGGCGTGGGCGGCTCCCAGGAGCAGGGCGGCGAGCAGGGCGATCACGGTTCACCTCCGGGCTGCGGCCCGCGCGGTGTCCAGGGCCGACGTGACGCGCCGCCCGGATGGGGTAGGGCGGGGCCGCGGAGGTGGGTCATGCGGCTTCCCTGGAACGGCTGGACGGCGTGGATGGCGGCGGGCGGGCTCCTGCTCCTGGCGGCCTCGGGGGCGACGGAGGCCGGGAGCGCGCCGGCGCATCCCCCGTCCAACGGCGTGCCCTGGCCCGAGGGCTGGCAGGAGTGGGCCACGGTGGCCGTCTCGCACCGCACCGACAACGGCACCCTGCGCGTCATCCTCGGAAACGACGCGGCGATGGCCGCGATTCGCGAGGGCCGCACGAACCCCTGGCCCGACGGGGCGGCGCTCGCCAAGGTGGTCTGGAAGGCCGCGCCCTCGGCGGACTGGCCCGCGGCGGAGGTGCCCGAGAAGCTCGTTCACGCCGAGTTCATGGTGAAGGACTCGTCGCGGTGGGCCGAGACGGGCGGCTGGGGCTGGGCCCGGTGGGTCGGCGAGGAGGCGGCGCCCTACGACGAGGGGCCCGCCGCCTGCGTGGCCTGCCACGAGCCCGTGCGCGATCGCGACCTCGTGTTCACCCGGCCGGCGCCCTTCCCGCGCTGAGGCGGCGGCTCATCCGCGCCGCCGGATCAGGCCCTCCTGGACCACGGTGGCGACGAGGCGGCCGTCGCGGGTGTAGAAGCGCCCCTCGGCCAGGCCCCGCGCGCCCGAGGCGGTGGGGCTCCGCACCGCGTAGAGCAGCCAGTCGTCCATGCGGAAGGGGCGGTGGAACCACATGGCGTGGTCGAGGCTCGCGACCTGCATGCCCGGGGTGAGCCAGCTCACGCCGTGGGGGAGCAGCGAGGTGACGAGGAAGTTGAAGTCGCTGGCGTAGGCGAGCAGGTAGCGGTGAAGCGCCGGGTCGTCGGGCAGCGGGCCGGCGGCGCGCACCCACAGGTGGCGGCGCGGCGGCATCGGCTTCGGCGCGAGCATGTTCACCGGCTCCACCGCGCGGATCTCGATGGGGCGCTCGGCCGTGGCCATCTTCCGCAGGGGCTCGGGAATGCGGTCGGCGAAGCGCCGGGCGCGGTCGAGGTCGCTCTCGAGGCCGTCGGGGCCCGGCACCTCGGGCATGGGATCGGCGTGCTCGAAGCCGGGCTCCTCGACCTGGAAGCTCGCCGAGAGGTTGAAGATCGGCCGGCCCGACTGGAGCGCCACCACCCGGCGGGTCGCGAAGCTGCGCCCGTCGCGAATGCGGTCCACCGTGTAGACGACGGGCTTGCGGGCGTCGCCTTGTCGCAGGAAGTAGCCGTGCATCGAGTGGACGAGGCGGGGCGGCTCCCCGGCGATGGTCCGGGCCGCCGCGGACAGGGCCTGGCCGAGGACCTGCCCGCCGAAGATGGCGCCCCAGCCGAGGTCCTGGCTGCGGCCCCGGTGGATCGTGTCCTCGATGCGCTCGAGCCGGAGCAGGTCGACCAGTTCCCGAAGCACGTCCGCCATCGCCGCCTCCCCGCCGCCCCGCCGGCGGCCGGGATGGGGTATCCTCGCCGGCCGCATCGCACGAGGTGCCCATGACCCCGGTCCTCGCCGCGCTGGCCGCCTTCGCGGTCTACGCCCTCGGTTACGGCCTCTACGGCCGCTTTCTCGCCCACCGCGTCTTCCGGCTCGACCCGGAGGCGGTCACCCCGGCGCACGCCCTGGCCGACGGCGTCGACTACGTGCCCACGCGGCCGCAGATCCTCTTCGGCCACCACTACGCCTCGATCACCGGCCTCGCGCCGATGCTCGGGCCGGCCGTGGCGGTGATCTGGGGCTGGCTGCCGGCGCTGTTGTGGGTCGTGCTCGGGGCGGTGCTCGTCGGGGCGGTGCACGACTTCTCGGCCCTGGTGGTGTCGCTGCGCGCGAAGGGGCTCAGCGTCGGCAAGGTGGCGGAGGGGGTCATCGGGAAGCGCGCCCGCACCCTGTTCCTGCTGGTGATCCTCTTCGGGGTGGCGCTGGCGATGGGGGTCTTCGTCTTCGTCATCGCGCGCCTGTTCAGCGTCGAGCTCGGGCCGGGGCACCCGGGCTACCCGGGCGCCGTGCTGCCGAGCGGGCTGCTCATGCTCGTGGCGGTGGTCGCCGGGTGGCTGCTCTACCGCAAGGGCGCCCGGCTGCTGCCGGTCATCGCCGTCGGCTTCGCGCTGGAGCTCGCCTTCATCTGGGCCGGCGCCCGCTGGCCCACCGTCGGCCTCGACCCGGCCGCCTGGCCCGGTCCCACGGCATGGACCCTCGTCCTGCTCGGCTACGCCTTCCTCGCGAGCGTGCTGCCGGTCTGGATCCTGCTCCAGTCGCGGGACTTCCTCAACTCCCTGCTCCTCTACCTCGGTCTCGCCCTGGCCTACGCCGGGCTCTTCGCGGGCAACCCGAGCTTCGACGCCCCGGCCCTGGTGCTCCACCCGGAGGGCGCCCCCAGCCTGCTGCCCTTCGTGTTCATCATCATCGCCTGCGGGGCGGCCAGCGGCTTTCACGGCCTGGTGAGCAGCGGCACGACGGCCAAGCAGCTCGACCGCGAGCCCCAGGCGCTGCCGATCGGCTACGGCGCGATGCTCGGCGAGAGCCTGCTCGGCCTGCTCGCCACCCTGGCCTGCACCGCCGGCTTCGGCTCGCCGGAGCTGTGGCACGAGCACTACGCGAGCTGGTCTTCGGCCCAGGGCCTCGCCACCAAGATCGACGCCTTCATCCAGGGTTCCACCGGCTTCGTGACCCACCTCGGCGTCCCCGCCGACCTCGCCAGCGCCCTCATCGCCATGGTGGTCGTGAGCTTCGCCCTCACCACCCTCGACAGCGCCACGCGCCTGCTGCGCTTCAACGTCGAGGAGCTGTTCGGCGGCGTCGTCCCGCTCGCGCGCAACCGCTACGTCTCGTCGGTGGCGGCCGTCGCGATCATCGGCTTCTTCGCCTTCTACAAGGTGGACGGCAAGCCGGCGGCCCTCGCGCTGTGGGCCCTGTTCGGCACGACCAACCAGCTTCTCGCCGGGCTCACGCTCACCCTGGTCACGGTCTACCTGCGCCAGCGGCGGTGGGCCTCCTGGCCGACGGGGCTGCCGGCGATCTTCATGATGACCTCGACGCTCACGGCGATGTGGGGCAACCTGCGGCGCTTCGCGAGCGGCCCCTCGGCCGACCCGCTGCTGCTCGGGGTGGGCGGCGTGCTGTTCCTCCTCGGGATCTGGCTGGTGGTGGAGGCGGGCGTCGCCCTGGTGCGCCTGCGGCCGGCGAGCGGCCCCGAGGTGGACCTCGCGGCCTGAGCTCCGGGTCGGAGGAGGCTCGGTGGCGCGCGCACGCGGATCGGGATCGGGGCGCAAGCCCTCGGGGAAGCGGGGGCGTGAGTCGCGTGAGCGGGCGTTACGCCGAAAGAATCACGGATCGAGAACGTCGCCCGGGGCCGGCGCCGACGCCTCGTTCGGCCGGGGTCGCTGGTGGGGCGGGCTGGCGGCCCTGTTCCTCGGTGCCCTGGCGGTGCGCCTGCTCTGGGTGGTCCACTGGGATCGCCTGCGCTTCGACGGCCACGACCGCCTCTACCTGCGCGCCTTCCGGGGCGATCCGCCGGACCCGTCCGCGGCGGCGCACCCGGGGCTCCTCGTCGTCTACGAGGCCCTGGGGCGGATCACGGACGACCCGCGAGCCCTGGTGGTGCTCGCGGGGCTGATCGGCGCCCTGGGGGTCGTCGGCGTGGCCGTCGCCGCCGGTCGTCGCTACGGGCGGGCTACCGGGCTCGCGGCCGGGGCGCTGGTGGCCCTCCTGGGCGAGCACGCCGCCTGGAGCACCACGCCCTACCCGGTCATCGCCGGGCTCACCCTGCTCACCTGGGCCTTCGCGGCGCCCGGCCCGGTCGCCGCGGCGCTGGTGGCGCTGGCGGCCTGGCTGCGGCCGGAGCTCGCCCTGCCGGCCCTGCTGCGGGGGCGTTGGGGGCTCGGCGGGGCAATCGGGGCGCTGGCCTGGCTGCTCACCGTTCGGGACCCGGGCTGGCAGCCGGCGGGCCCGCTGCTCGTGCTGCCGGCCAACCTGCCGATGCTCCGCTTCCTCGGGCCGCCGGTCCTGGCGCTGGGGCTGCTCGGGGGCCGGCGCGCCTGGCCGTTGGTGGGCATGGCGCTGCTCGTGCACCTCCAGGGCAGCCTGTTCGACGACTACGGGGCCCGGCACGCCCTGGCCGGCGGGGTGCTGCTGGCGGTCGCCACCGCGCTGGCCGCCCGGCGGTGGGGGCGCGGGCTGCTCGTGGTCGCGGCGCTCGGGCTGGCCTGGGACACGGCGGGCATCGCCCGGGCCTGGTACGACCGCGCCCCGCTGGACGTGGCGGGCCTGCCGCCGGGGCCGCCGGAGGGCTGCGTCGAGGTGAGCGAGGAGCCCCCGCTGCCCGGCCAGGCCCACCCCTCGCACCTCCGCTACCTCTCGGGCGAGCTCCAGGCCGACTGCGTGGTGTGGGGCGAGGAGTTCTGGCACCGCCAGTGGTCGAGCCGCGGCCTTCGCGACCGGGCGCGGCGCATGCGGACGCTCTACCACCTCGAACCGGCGGGCGCCCGCGCCGACGGCCCCACCCCCCGCCGGTACTGGCGCTTGCTGCCGCGCCTGCCGCGTTGGCGGGCCGGAGGCTGAACCCCGGGGCTCCACCCGCCCGTCCCGAATCGTGACGAGTCGTCCCGAAAGGCCCGCAACCGCTTGCCCCCGGCCGCCGGCGGGTGGTAGCTTGCGGGCAGGCGCGGAGGCGGGCATGCATCCAGCGGGCGAGTGGCGGCACCGCTTTTCGCCCGACGTGGACGGGGTCCTGGTCGAGCCCACCAACCAGGAGACCGTGCTCGGCGAGGTTCACGAGTACGTCGCCGCCATTCCCGCGGGATGCGCGGGCGACCTGGAGGCCACCGACGTCGTGCACGCCCGGTGGACGAACGAAGGGGGTGGAGCCTCGTGGATC
>WGAH01000205.1 GCA_015489145.1 Deltaproteobacteria bacterium | reverse complement strand
GGCGATGGCGGTTCGGCGGGCGACGGCGGTGCCTCCTCCGGCGGCACCTGGGAGGGCTACCGCCGGTTCATGATCACCGACTCGACGAACTACCTGTTGTGCGACGTGAGCTGGGATTCCACCGGCACCGAGGACCTCGACATCGCCGACTGGTGCCCGGACTGCACCTGGGGCTTCGACCTCGACTTCACCTACACCCCGACGGGCACCGAGACCTGCGGCCTCGAGGACTGGGCGCTGTCCTACCGGGTCGGGTTGTGGGAGGGCTTCGTCTACAACGGCGCATCCACCGACATCATGGCGCTGTACTACCGTGGAAACACCTACAACTTCGCCGAGATCGACTACCTCGGCACCCACAAGGTCATGTACACCAGCCTCACCGTCAACCCCGACAACGGCTACACCTACGAGATCAGCGGTTACGGGAAGTTCTGAACAGGAGGAGGATTTCAGGCCATGCGCGCGCGATGGATCCTTCCGATCCTGGCCGGCCTCGCGGCTTGCCTGGCCGACCCGGACGCCGGCGACGAGCCGGGGACGATCGACCTTGGAGGCGGATCCGGCGACGCCGGGGCATCCGGCGACGGCGGTTCGGCGGGGGATGGCGGCACCGACGCGGACGGCGGCGCTGGCGACGGGGGCTCGGCGGGCGACGGGGGCTCGGCGGGTGACGGCGGTGCCAGTGCCGGCCGCACCTGGGAAGGCTACCGCCAGTTTGAGATACTCGACGCGGACGGTTCGATGGTGTGCGACGCCAGGTGGGATTCGTCCGGGTCGGAGAGCGGCGACCTGGCGACCTGGTGTCCGGACTGCACCTGGGGTTTCGACCTGGACTTCTCCTACGTCGCGAGCGAGAGCGCTCCCTGCGACCTGGAGGACTGGCTCACGAGCTACCCCCTCGGGTTCTGGGAGAACGCCCCCTTCGGGGGATCCCTCGCGGACGTCGTCGTGGCCTACGTCTACGGCTCCCTCTACATCTTCGGCTACGTCGATACCGTGAGCAGCCACCAGGTGGCCTACGAGCTGTCCTGGATCGGCGATAAGTTCGGCTATTCCTACTACCTCACCGGCTACGGCCGGTTCTGAGCACCGCGGCCCTCAGTCGGCGCTGAAGCGAAGGGGGTAGTGGACGATGACGCTGCCGCCCTCGGGGGCCCGGAAGCGCTGCTGCGCCAGGAGGTCGAGGACGCAGCGGGCGACCTCCGGGTCGCCGAGGGTGGACCGTTCCACCCAGGCCCGCTCCACGCGGCCGTCGGGCTCGATGACGAAGCCGACGTCGAGCTTTCCGCCGAGGTTGGGGTTGCGCTGGAGGCCGCGGGCGTAGCACCGGCGGAAGCCGGCGGCCTGGGCCTCGCGAATCACGCGCTCGATGGCCGACCGGGGCAGCGTGCCGCCGCCGTCCCCGGAGAGGTCCGGCGGGGGCGGGAAGCCGGCCGCCTCGGTGGCGTCGTCGGGCACGACGACGATGGGGCGGCCGGGCTCTCCCGGCCCCGCACCGCCGCCCGGCGCGGCCGCGGTGAGGGCGAAACCCTCGTCGAGGGCGCCGACGGCGAAGTCGGGACCCGGCACCGCCGACAGGCCGGCGGGCACCAGGTGGCCCTCGCCCGGCGGCAGGTCGACGAAGGGGCGCCCGGAGAGGGCCGGGGCGAGGATCGCCTGGCTGCCGACCTCCTCGCCCGTGCAGGCCAGCACGCGATCCCCGTCGTCGAACACGACGATCAGCTCGTCGGGACGCCCCTCCCAGGGGTGCGCCCGCTCGAATCGCGCGACGCGGGCGAGGGGACGGAGGTCCCAGTCCGCGTCGTCCGGGCGCCAGCGAATCGCCACCACGCCAGCGCCGGTGTCGACGTGGACGGCGTCGGGCCAGGCCGGGCGCTCGGCGGCGGCTTCGGCGGGCGTCGCGGCGCGGGCGGCCCCGGGAAGGCCGACGGCGAGGACGAGGAGCACGGCGGGCAGGAGCATGGCACCTCGGGGGAGGGGGTCCATGCCGGCGCTAACCCGCGGTCGCGGGCCGGTGGTCCCCGGCGGGATACCGGTGCGGTGAGCCCCGGAGGCGCCGTGCCCTACCCGCACCTGCTCTCGCCCGTGACCCTCGGGCCGCTGTCGCTGCCCAACCGGGTGGTGATGGGTTCCATGCACACCGGCTTCGAGGAGGGCCGGGGGAACGCCGAGCGGCTCGCGGCCTTCCTCGCGGCGCGCGCGCGGGGCGGGGTGGGGCTCATCGTCACCGGCGGCATCGCTCCCAACCGCGCCGGCAGCCTCAAGCCGTTCGCCGCCACCCTCGCGCGCCGCTCGCAGCTCGCCCGCCACCGGCGGGTGACCGCGGCGGTGCACGCCGAGGGCGGGCGCGTGTGCCTGCAGCTCCTCCACGCCGGCCGCTACGCCTACCACCCGCTCGCCGTCGCCCCCTCGCCGGTGAAGGCGCCGATCACGCCCTTCAAGCCCTTCGCGCTGAGCGACCGCGCCGTGGAGCGCACCGTCGCCGACTTCGCCCGCGCCGCCGTCCTCGCGCGGGAGGCCGGCTACGACGGCGTCGAGATCATGGGTTCCGAGGGCTACCTGCTCAACCAGTTCCTCGCGCCCCGCACGAACCGACGCACCGACCGCTGGGGCGGCGACGCGGCCGGTCGGCGGCGCTTCCCGGTCGCGGTGGCGCGGGCGGTGCGCGAGGCGGTGGGGCCGGACTTCCTCGTCATCTTCCGCGTCTCGCTCCTCGACCTCGTGCCCGACGGGTCGCTCTGGCCCGAGGTGCTCGACCTGGCCCGGGCGCTGCAGGAGGTCGGCGTCGACGCCTTCAACACGGGCATCGGCTGGCACGAGGCGCGGGTGCCCACCATCGTCGGCGGCGTGCCGCGGGCGGCCTTCGCCTGGGTGACCGAGCGCTTTCGGAAGTCCGGGGCGGTCTCCGTCCCGGTGATCGCCAGCAACCGGATCAACACGCCCGAGGTCGCCGAGGCGGTGCTCGCCGCCGGGCAGGCCGACCTCGTGAGCCTCGCCCGGCCTCTGCTCGCCGACCCGGACTTCGTCGCCAAGGCCGCCGCCGGTCGCCCCGAGGCCATCGACACCTGCGTGGCCTGCAACCAGGCCTGCCTGGACCGGGTCTTCGAGAACCGGCCGGTGGGCTGCATCGTCAACCCGCGGGCCGGGCGCGAGCACCGCCCGCCGCCGGCTCCGGCGCGGCGGCCGAGGC
>WGAH01000204.1 GCA_015489145.1 Deltaproteobacteria bacterium | reverse complement strand
CCGCGAGCACCGCCAGCAGGGCGGCGAGCCAGCCGACGCCGAAGTGGTCGCTGTCGGCGAGTTCGAGCTTGGGTCGGAACAGGACGATGCTCGTCGAGCCCCAGGCGGCGCTGAACACGACGGCCACGAGGGCGGCGGGAGCGGTGAAGCGGTGGAGGCGCCGGGAACGCGGCCCCACGGGCGGCCGTCGCCGGGCCTTGAAGCCGTGCAGGGCCGCCGCGTACATGAACACGACCGCGAGCACGCCGACGATGGGATGCACGTAGATCATCGCCCCGGGCCTCTATCGGCACGGGGGGGCGCCGGCGAGGAGGCGGAGCGCCGGCCTCCGGCCGCGGGCCGACGGCGGCTATGATCGCGTGACCGCGATGCGCCGGCTCCCTCCCCGGCCCGCGCGGGGAGGGCCGAGGCCCCATGACCGACGACTTCGAGCACTGGCGCGGGATCCTCCGCGACATCTACGGCGGACGGCGGTGGCTGTTGGTGGGCGAGGTGCTGGTGCTCCTCGCCGGGCGGGCGCGGTCCCTCCTCGACCTCGGCGCCGAGGCGGTCTTCATGGTCGGCGCCTGCCGGGGGACCGGCGAAGTCCCCGCCGATCTCGGCGAGGCCGTCGATCTCGGCTTCGAGCACACGGCCGAGCGCGGCATCATGGCCGGCATTCGCGCCGCCTCCGCCGCCCTGGCCACCCTCCCCCCGGCGGTGCGCGAGCGGGTGGAGGCCTTCGACCCGGCGGGCGAGGCGCGGGTGATCGGCGTGCTCCACGACGACGGGCGCGACCTGGCGGGTCGCCGCCGCTGGGGCGCGAGCCGGCCGGCCTGGCAGGCCCTCGAGGACAAGATCCGCATCCTCGACCTCTTTCGGGAGGTGGGGGCGCGGTTGCCGCCGCTCCGGGTGGTTCCCGGCGAGACCGACGCCCTCCTCGCCGCCCACCGGGAACTGGCCGGCGAGGCCGGGACCGTCTGGGCCGCCGACGACACCGAGGGATGGCACGGCGGCGCCGAGGGCACCTGGTGGGTGCCCGACGAGGCGGCGGCGCGGCGACGGGCCGAGGCCGTGGCCGGGCGCTTCCGAACGCTGCGCGTGACGCCCTTCCTGGAAGGGGTGCCGTGCAGCGTGCACGGTTTCGTCCTGCCCGGCGGCGAGACGGTCGTCCTGCGCCCGGCGGAACTCTACGTCCTGCGCCGGGCCGACCGCTCGGGCTTCGAGTACGCGGGCGCCGGCACCACCTGGGACCCGCCCCCGGCCGGCCGCCGCGAGCTGCGCGACCTCGCCCGGCGGCTCGGGCGGCTGCTCCACGCGCGCCTCGGTTTTCGCGGCGCCTTCGTCCTCGACGGGGTGATGACCGGCGAGGGCTTCCGGCCCACCGAGCTGAACCCGCGCCTCGGCGCCAGCCTGGCGGCGATGGACGTGCCGATTCCCCTGGATCTCCTCCACAACGCCCTGGCCGAGGGGATCGGGGCCGATTGGCGCCCCCGGGCGCTCGAAGCCGCCCTCCTCGCCCGGCTCGACCGGCAGCGGGGCGCCGTGGTCCGGGCGACGCCCCGCGAGGCCGGCGAGGCCCGGGCGGCACTGCGGGTGGAGGGGCTGGCGGTTCGCCGGGCCCGCACCGACGCCGAGACGCACGCCACCGCGATCTACGGCCCGGCGCCGGCCAGCGGCTTCGTGTCGGTGCGGTTTCGCGAGGGCGCGCTGCCGGTCGGCCCCAGCGCGGCCCCGGTGGCGGCGGCGGTGCTCCGCTGGCTCGACGCCGAGTGGAACCTGCGCCTCCCCGGCATGCCGCTCACCCCGGCGGTGGAGCAGGCCCGGAGCGCGTGAGGCGCGCCGGCCCCCGGCCGGCCAGGTCCTGGAGAGCCCGGGTGGGCGACCGCCGGGGGGCCGGCGCACACCCGCAGCCCCCCCCGACATCCGCCCGCCTCCTGTTTTTTCGAGGCCCCGCGGTGGCGACCGGGCGGAACAGGTCCCGCCCGAATGTCTACCCTCGACCGCGAAACCCGCGATTTCGCCGATTCCGCGGCGAGCTGGCGCCCCGGCGGAACGATGAAAGCTACGTTTTCGGCGACCCCCCGGCAGGGACCGCGCCCCCCCCTTGACACTCGGGCCCGACCTG
>WGAH01000203.1 GCA_015489145.1 Deltaproteobacteria bacterium | reverse complement strand
GTCCCGGCGCCTGCCGGACGGGAGGGAACTCGTGGTCCTGGGGGACGCGCGGGCCGAGGTGCTGGCGCGCATCCTCGAGCTCACCGCCCGGGCGGCGGAGCGCCGACCCTGAACCCGAACCGCCTCAGCCGTCCTCGCGGCGCTCGGCGACCTCGGCCTCCAGGTCGGCGAGCTCGGCATCGGCGGCCGGCGCCTCGGCGTCCTCCGCCTCGCCGGCGCCCTTGCCGTCGATCCAGGCGGCGGAGGCGGCGTAGCGGGTGGTGGCGACCCGGGCGGTCGAGGTGGCGGCCTCGCGGGCCCCGACGCCGAGGAGCCGGGCGACGCCGGTGATCGCGGCGGCGAAGATCACGAACGGGAAGGCGATCACGAACAGGCCGCCGAGGACCGGGGCGAGGGCCACGGCCAGGGGGGTGGGGACGTGCCGGTAGGTGGCGCCGGGCACGCCGTCGATGCGCTCGCCCTCGGCCCCGACGAAGCGGACGTCGAGGGGGCGGGTGGAGAAGTAGAGCCCGTAGGGCGCGGCGTCCTGGTTTTCGTAGCGGGTCATCGTTGCTTCCTCCTTCCACCCGGAACATCGTCCCCGCCATCCCCGGGCGCCCTCGGGAAGGGTGGGGCGTTCGCCCGGTTCGTTCACCTACGCGCCCCCGGAGTTTTCCCGAGGTCGCCGGCCTCGGGGCACCGATGCGCGAGGAGGACGTCCGCGCCGCGCTTTTCGACGCCGCCTTCCCCGGGTTCGGGGCTCAGCCCGGATCGTCGAGCTGCACCAGGCCCACGCGAATCGCGAAGCGCACGAGCTTGGAGCGGTTGTGGATGCCGAGCTTGTCCATCAGGTTCGCCCGGTGGGCCATCACGGTCTTGACCGCCACGTCCAGCGCCTTCGCGATCTCCTTGTTGCTGTAGCCCTCGGCCACGAGCTTGAGGACCTGGCGCTCGCGGGGGGTGAGGCGGGCGTAGGCCTCGTCGTCGGAGCCGGGCTTCGCCTCGCCCATCGCCTGGGCGACCAGCCCGCCGGCCAGCGAGGGGTCGATGTAGGTCCCGCCGGCGCGCACGGCGCGAATGGCGCTGAGCAGCTCCTCGCCCCGGGCCGACTTGAGGATGTAGCCGTTGGCCCCGGCCTCGAGCAGCCGCCGCAGGTACGCGGTCTCGGCGTACTGCGTGAGGATGAGGATCGGCACCTGGATGCCGCGGTGGCGCAGCTCCAGCGTCACCTCCAGCCCGCCCATGCCCTCGAGGTTGAGGTCGAGGATGAGCAGGTGGGGGCGGAGCTTCTCGACCAGCTCGATCGCCTGCTCGCCGGAGCTGGCCTCGCCCACCACCTCGTAGCGGACGTCCTTCTGCTCCTCGAGGAAGGCGCGCAGGCCGATGCGGAGGACGGCGTGGTCGTCGGCGATGACGATGCGGGCGGGGAGGGTCATGGGGACCTCGACGGTTCTTCGGCGGTGACCTCGGCGGTCTCCTCGGTGACCCCGTCGCCGGGAAGGGGGACGCGGACCACGAGGGAGGTGCCCTCGCCGGGAGTGGACTCGATGGAGAGGGTACCGCCCAGGAGGTGGGCCCGCTCCTTCATCCCGAGGAGGCCGAGGCCCCGGCCGTCGGGCGCGGGGGGGCGGGAGGTCACGGCGGCCACGTCGAAGCCTTCGCCGTCGTCCTCGACGGACAGCTCCAGGGCCTCGTCCTCGAAGGCGAAGTTGACGAAGACGTGGGCGCTCCCGCCGTGGTTGATCGCGTTCTGCACCGATTCCTGCACGATGCGGAACAGGGGCACCGCCAGCTCGTAGGGGATCGGCCGCTCCTCGCCGTCGACGGTGAGCACCGCGCGGACGCCGTGGGTGCGCCGCACCCGGTCGAGCTGCCAGCGCACCGTGCCGAGGAGGCCGATGTCCTCGAGGAGCGGCAGGCGCAGGTCGAGGAGGATGCTGCGGACGTTGAGCAGCATCTCGTGGATGCGCTGCTCCAGCCCGGACAGCTCGGCGCGGTGCACGGGGTCGCGGCTGCGGCTGCCGAGGCGTTCCACCTCGAGGCGAAGGGCGGCGAGGTCCTGGGCGAGGGTGTCGTGCAGCTCCCGGGCGACCCGCCGGCGCTCGTCCTCCTGGGCGCGCAGGACCCGGTGCAGGTAGGCCTGCCGTTGCACCTCCACCTCGTGTTCCCGGGCCCGGTGCCAGAGGTTTCCGGCGACGGTGGCGAGGTGCTGCAGCAGGCTCCGCAGCCACCGCTCGTCGACGCCCCCGTCGGGCTCGGCGAGGACGAGGCGCATGCAGACCCCGCGGGCGGCGGGCACGATGGCCGCCGTCCAGCGGCCGAAACGCGCGAGGTAGGGCACCTCGTCGACGGGCCGGTAGGGGAGGAGCTTCGGCCGGCGAAGCCGGAGGTTTCCGCTTCTCGCGCTGCTGATCGGCGGGAGCAGCTCGCGGACCTGGTCGAGGGCGGCGCGGGCCGCGCGTTCGGGGAGGCGGCAGGCGGCCCACCAGGCCTGCCGGCCGTCGTACAGCTCGATGGCGCCGGCGTGGGCGCCGAGGGCCTCGACGAGGCGCGCGAGCCCGAGGTCGAGCGCGCCGTGGATGTCGGCCTGGCGGGTGCCGCGGACGACGATGTCCTCCAGGGCGTCCAGGCGGCGGCGGGTCGACTCGATCTCGTCGGTGAGGGCGCGGCGCTGGCGCTCCTCGGCGTCGAGGGCCCGGGCGACCCGGCGCCGCCAGCGCTCCAGGGCGCGGGCGAGCAGGCCCACCTCGTCGTGGCCGAAGTGGGGGATGGGGCGCGCATCTCCGGCGTCGAGGCGCTTCACCTCGCGGGTGAGCCGGTTGATCGGCCGCACGACGCTCTGGACGGCGAGCATGGTGAAGGTGAGGAACAGGGCGAGAAAGGCGACGCCGACGCGGTAGATGCGGCGCCGCACCGCGAAGGCCGGGGCGAGGGCCTCGGCTTCGGGCTGGTGCACCGCCAGGCCGAGGTCGAGGGTGGGCAGCGGGGCGAAGGCGAGGATCTCGGTGCGCCGCACCGGCGCCTCGTCGTCGCCGGTCTCGTGGCAGCTGTGGCAGCGCCCCCGGATCTCGGTGCGCCGCGCGATGGCCCGCGTCAGCAGGTTGTCGTGGTCGCTCGTCTGGAAGAGCACGCCCTCGTCGGTGCTGCCGACGACGACCCCGCGGCTGTCGACGAGGTCGAAGCCCGTGCGCGTGCGGCCCTCGGCGAGGACGGCGAGGACGTTGGTCGCGGCGGGCTGCAGCAGGCCGCCGGCGTAGCCGACGAGCCGGGGACCCTCGCGAACCGGCGCGAGGAGCACGAGGGTGGGGCGGTGGGTGGCGGCGAGGTGCACCAGGGAGGAGGCGACGGGAATGCCCCGGCGCGCCGCCTCCTCGCAGAGGGCGGGCAGGTCGAGGGCGTCGCCGAAATCCGTGGCGGCCTCGGGCACGGCCGCCAGGGGCCGGCAGTCGGGGGCGAGGAAGAAGGCCCCGTCGGAAAACAGGGTGTGGCCGTATTCCTCGGCGAGGCGACGCCGCAGGGCCCCGGCGTCGGGCGGCTCGGCGGCGAGCAGCGGCCCGCTCTTGCGGGCGATCTCGGCGAGATCGTGGTGGATGGCGTCTTCGAGGAGGGCCCCGGCGGTGCGGGCGAGCTCCATGCGCTCGCCGAGGAGGCGGTCCACCGAGTCCTGCATCAGCACCCGGGCGAGCATGAAGACCGCCCCGGCCACCGCCCCGGCGCCGAGGGCGATGAACAGCACGGCGCGGGCGTAGAGGCTGTTGCGCCAGCGGCGCGGTATCGAGAGCCTCGCGGACATCGGTTCCTCACCGAATCGATATGGCGATGAAGCGATGTCGGGGCGGGCCCGGCACGCGGCCCGCGGGGAAACCGACGCGGGGCCGATCCGGGTCAGCCTCCGGCGGGATCGGCGGGATTCAGAACAGGCAGCCCTCGGGCTGCGGGGGATCGCCGGCCACGGAGGCGGCGAAGTCGGCGCCGATGTCCGGCGCCGCGGAGAAGCCCCCGCCCGGCGTGCCGCGCATGGCCGCGCCGCCGTAGCCGTCCGGGTGGAGGTGGGCGCGCACGACGAGGGTGTCGCCGGCGCCGGCCGGGACCGGGCCCCCCGAGCGCGTGAAGGGCTGCTCGTCCGGGTGGCTGTGGCGCAGGATGCGGCGGTAGAGGAGCCGGCCGTCGGCGTCGAGCACCTCCCACCAGTCCGCGTAGCGGTCGCAGCCGGTCTCGTCGCTGCGAATCGTCACGGCGAAGGTCCAGGCGCCCTCGGCGCCCGACACGCTCACGGCGGTGACGTCGGCGGTGGGGGCGGAATCGGCGGCGGCCGGCGCGGCGGGCGTCGGGGCGGCGCGGCCGCCGCATCCCAGGGCGAGGATCAGCACCAGCATGGGCGCGCCTCCGGGGCCAGGAGCCTGGCCGGTTGCCTCCCGGGCTATTTCTCGGCCTTCTCTCCTTGGGACGAGCCCTTGCTCGCGCCGGCGGCGTGGCCGGCCTGGGAGGACAGGGGAATCGTGAACCGCACCCCGCGCCGGGCGAGCAGCGCGGTGACCTCGTCCTCGTAGCGGGCCTCGGCGCGGGTGGCGGCGAGGTAGCGCCGGGTGGCGGCCTCGTAGGCGTCGAGGTCGGCCGCCTTCCAGGCCGCGTGAATCGCCTCCCAGGACTCGGCGCGGGCCTCCCAGGCCTGCTCCAGCTCGGCGTGGACGCGGGCGAGGTCGTCGGTCTGCGGATCGACGGCCTCGGCCTCCTCGGCGAGCTTGCGCGCCGCTGGGACGAAGCGGTCCTCGACGAGGGCGGCGACCTTCGACGCCTTGGGCGGCGACTTCTTGATCTGGGCGGCGAGGTCGGTGAAGGCCCGGGAGAGCGCGGCGTTCCGGGCGAGGATGGGCTCCATCGCCGCCTGGTAGGCGCGGGCGTCGGCCACCGCCGGGTCCACGAGCAGGGAGGAGTCGCAGGCGACGAGGAGGAGGAGGGCGAGCCTGGTCATGAGGGGCTTCCGGCGTCGCGGG
>WGAH01000202.1 GCA_015489145.1 Deltaproteobacteria bacterium | reverse complement strand
GTTCCGGTGGAGCTGCTTCCAGCGCTTCGGCGGGCCGGCCCTGTTCGCCTCCGCCGCCCTCGGCGGCACCGTCGACCGCGAGCGCTGGGCGGCCCTGCCCGATTCCCTCGACCGCCTCGCCGCCACCCGCGACGTGCTGCTCACCGCCGGCGAGCGGGGCGTGGCGCGCCTCGGCGACGGCGAGGAGGCGGTCGCCTTCGGCTTTCCCGACCTCCTCCGCCCCGGCAGCAAGGTGCTCCTCGTCCGCGAGGCCGAGCCCCGCCCCGAGGTGATCGCCCTGCACCGCCACCCGCGCCGGGTGGGGCTGGTGACCGAGCGGCCCACGCGGGAATGGCTCCCCGGCCGCGACTGGGACCCGGACCCGGTGGCCGAGCGCCTGGTGGGGCGGCCGGCGCCGGGCGGCGGAACGCTGTTCGCGGTGGAGGCCGACGCGGTCTACCTGGAGCGCGGCGGCCGGGTGTTCCGCTGGGACGGGCGGCGGGAACGCGACGAGGGCACCCCCTCCCAGGCGATGGCCAGCCTCGTGCTCCGGTGGGCGAGCCGGTAGGGGCCGGCGGGCGCGGCGCCCCCACCCGGTTAGGTGGAGCGGCTCGGACGGCGTGGTCCGCCCGGGCGAGGAGCACCCCATGACCGCCATCCCCGACATCCTCCAGAACGCCGCCGCCCGGGTGCGCGATCCCCGCAGCGGCCGCAGCGTCCTCCAGGCCGGCCTCGTCGAGCGGGCCCGCCTCGAGGCGCCGGATCACCTCCGCTTCACCCTTCGCTTCGGCGCCGCCCACGCCCCGGAGGAGCGCACCCGCGTCCGCGACGCGATCCTGCGCCAGCTCGAGGAGGCCGGCTTCCGGGGCAAGGTCACCTGCGACCTCGTCGGACCCGCCGGCGACGCCGCCCGGGCCGCCCCCAAGGCCGCCGCGGCCCCCCAGCAGGACCCGGTGCGCGGCATGAGCGGCCCCGGCATGCAGCCCCACGGCGGCCCCTTCGAGAAGAAGGCGATCCCCGGCGTGCGCCACGTCGTCGCCGTCGCCTCGGGCAAGGGCGGCGTCGGCAAGTCCACGGTGGCGGTCAACCTCGCCCTGGCGCTGAAGGCCAGCGGCCTGCGCGTCGGCGTGATGGACGCCGACATCTACGGGCCGAGCGTGCCCCTCATGCTCGGCGTCGAGGGCCGCCCCTACGCCGACGCCGACAACCGCATCATCCCGCTCGAGGGCTACGGCATGCCCTGCATGTCCATCGGCTTCCTCGTCGACGACGGCGAGCCGATCATCTGGCGGGGCCCCATGGTGATGGGCGTGGTCAAGCAGTTCATCCAGGACGTGGACTGGGGCGAGCTCGACGTGCTCCTCATCGACCTGCCCCCGGGCACCGGCGACGCCCAGCTCACCATGATCCAGACCACCCCCCTGTCCGGCGCGGTCATCGTCACCACGCCGCAGGAGGTCGCCCTCCTCGACGCCCGCCGCGGGGTCGAGATGTTCCGCAAGCTCGACGTGCCGGTGCTCGGGGTCATCGAGAACATGGCCTGGCTCGACCTTCCCGGCGGCGAGCGCATCCATCCCTTCGGCAGCGGCGGGGGGCGCGCCACCGCCGAGCGCTTCCAGGTTCCCTTCCTCGGCGAGGTCCCCCTCGACCCGCGCATTCGCGAGGGGGGCGACGCCGGCCGGCCCGCGGTGATCGACCCGGGCCCGGCGCGCGACGCCTTCGAAGCCGTGGCCGCCTCGGTGGCCGCGGGGCTCGGGCTGTCGTGAACGCGCGCGAGACCGGCCTCGTCGACGGCTTCGGCCGCCGTCACACCTACCTGCGGCTCAGCGTGACCGACCGGTGCAACTTCCGGTGCACCTACTGCATGCCCGAGGAGGGGATCGCGGCCCTGCCCCGATCCGAGGTGCTGAGCTTCGAGGAGATCGAGCGCCTCGTGCGGGTCTTCGCCGGCCTCGGCATCCGCAAGGTCCGGCTCACCGGCGGCGAGCCGACGGCCCGGCGGGGCGTGGTCGAGCTCGTGCGGCGCATCGCCGCGATCCCCGGCATCGCCGAGGTGGCGATGACGACCAACGGCCACCTCCTCGAGCGCCTGGCCGGGCCCCTGGCCGAGGCGGGGCTGCGCCGGGTGAACGTCAGCCTCGACACCCTGCGGCCGGACCGCTTCGCGGCGCTCACCCGGGGCGGCGACCTCGCGCGGGTGCTGCGGGGCATCGCCGCCGCCCGCGCCGCCGGGCTGGCGCCGATCAGCCTCAACGCCGTGCTGGTGCCGGGCTTCAACGACGACGAGCTCGACGACCTCGTCGCCTTCGCCGCCGCCGAGGCGGCCACCACCCGCCTGCGCTTCATCGAGTACATGCCCTTCGACGGCCTCGGAGACGCCGCGAAGCGCCTCACCGCCGAGGACATCCGCGCGCGCATCGCCCGCCGGCGCCCCCTGCGCCCGGCCGGCGGGGAGCGCGCCGACGCCGGGCCGGCCCGGGAGTGGATCGACGAGGCCAGCGGGCTGCGAATCGGCTTCATCTCGCCCCTCTCCAGCCGCTTCTGCGCCGACTGCAACCGCCTGCGCCTCCTCGCCGACGGCCGGCTGCGCGCCTGCCTCGCCCACGAGCAGGCCGTCTCCCTGCGCGACGCCCTGCGCGCCGGCGCCAGCGACGCCGAGCTGGCCGAGCGCGTGCGCGCCGCGGTGGGGGCCAAGCCCGAGGGGCACGGCGCCCACGTCGACGGCGGCGTGCCCTTCGAGGGGGTGATGACCCGCGTGGGCGGCTGATGTTGTGCTCGCGCCCGCGGGCGTGTAGCATCCCTGTCCGATGTCGAGGAGCCTGCCGATGCTGGAGCGCCCGTCCCTGCCCAAGCCCGCGCGGCGGTGGTCCGCCGCCCTGGTCTCCGCCGCCGTCCTGGTCTCCGCCGCCCCGGCCCGGGCGGCCTGGCCCGACGACGTGACCCTGTCGGCGCTGGCCACCTGGAACGGGCAGAGCGTCGGCGAGCGCACGCGCCAGGGCGCCTACGAGGCCGTCGTCAAGCAGCTCGCCGTCGGCATCGCCAACAAGCCGATGGCCCCGGCCGAGACCACCGGCCCCGCGGGCTTCGACGTCTCGTTCAGCTCCACCGTGGGCTTCATCGACGCCACCAGCGACGACCCGACCAACCCGTCCCCCTGGCAGCGCGTGCAGCAGGACGGCGACCCCACCGGCGTGCTGTGGGTGCCGCGCCTCAGCGCGAGCAAGGGGCTGCCGCTCTCGCTGGAGGTCGGCGGCAACCTCGGCTACGTCGCGTTTTCGCGCCAGACGGTCTTCGGCGGCTGGGGGCGCTGGGCGCTGGTCGAGGGCTACCGGCAGTACCCCGACTTCTCGGTCCGCGTGGGCTACTCCGGCTACGTCGGCAACGAGGAGCTCGAGCTCGGCGTGACCGACATGAGCGCCTCCCTCGGCTACACGCTGCCCTTCGGCACCCTGGTCGGCATCAACGACGCGCAGTTCTCGCCCTGGCTCGGCGTGGGCATGCTCCGCATCCGGGCCCTGCCCCGCATGTCCGACACCGACATGGCCCGCTACGGGGTCTACCCGATCAACACCTCGCCCGACCTGGCGAAGCCCGGCTTCTCGCCCGTCGAGCTGCACCTGGGCTTCCGCATCCACACCGGCGACTTCCAGGTGCTCATGCTCGGCACCTACGTGCCCGGCGTGATGCCCACCGCCAACATGGGCTTCGGCTACGTGTTCTGAGTCGCGGGCGGTCCTGCTTCGCGCGCTGCTGGCGCTGATCCTCGCGCTGTCGCCCCCGGCGGCCCGGGGGGCGGTGCGCGCGGTCCTGCGCGCCGAGGTCGCCGCCGACCTGCGCTCGGTGCGGGGCACCCTCGAGGTGGACGACCCGGCGGTGCACCCCGTCGACCTGCTCGTCCGCCTGCCGCTTCCCGCCGACGATCTCGTCGAGCGCCGCACCTTTCCCGGGCGGGTGCGGACCGGGCGGATCGAGCTGGAGGCGGCGGGCCCGGGCCGCTGGCGCTTCCTCGCCCACCTCCCCGACCGCGCCGGCGCCGCCGGGCGGGTGCCCGGGCGCGGCCTGTTCGCCGACGGCCTGTGGCACCCGGCCCTGGTCGACGCGGCCGGCGCGCCGGTGGCGCCGACCTGGGACGCCGAGGTGGCGCTTCCCGCCGGCAGCGTCGGCGCCCTCCTCGACGCCGCCGGATCCGGCACCCTGCGGTGGGCGGGCCGGAGCGACCGCCTGGGCCTGGCGGTGCTGCCCCGGGGACGCCTGCGCCGCCTGGAGGGGAAGGGCGTCGCGCTCCTCCTCCTCGACGCCGGGCCCCGCCGTCGCCGGCGCGACCGCCTGCTGCTGGAGACGGCCGAGGCCGCCGCGCGGGTCCACGCCCCGGCCCGGCCCCTGGTGGTGGTCGAGAGCCCCCTGTGGCGGCGCCTGGCCCGCACGGCTCCGGGCATGGTCTTCCTCAGCGACCGCGCCTTCCGGCTCACCGGCCCGCTGGCCCGCTACCACGAGGCGGCGGTGCGCCGGGCCCTGGTCGCGGCCGCCGTCGACGCCCCCGAGGCCTGGGCGCGGGGCCTGGCGGCCGCCTGGCTCGACGCCCGGGCCGGCCTGCCGCCCCGCGACCCCCGCCGGCTGCTCGGGTGGTTCGCCTGGATCCCCCAGGTCGACGCCGTGCTCTACGACGGCACCCTCCCCTTCCACGCCGAGACCTTCGACGAGCCCTGGCCCGACGACCCCCTCGCCGACGACCCGGCGGAGCTGCTCGCCCCCTCCCGGCCGCCCCGGGTGGCGCTCCGGACCCTGCGCGCCGAGGTGGGCGAGGCGGCGACGGACCGCTTCGCCTCGGCCCTCGCCGCCGGCCTCCCGGTGGAGGAGGCCGCCCGGGAGGCGGGCATCCCGGGCGATCGCCTCGCCGCGATCCGCCGGTTGCCGCCTCCCGTCGCGCTCTCGGCGGAGGCGGAGCGCGCGGACGGCGGCTGGGTGGTGCGGCTGCGCCGCGAGGCCCCGCCCGGGGCCCCGCCGGAGTGGGTGGACTGGCAGGTCGACGACGACCGGGGCCGCTGGCGCAGCGCCGGCCCGACGGACGTGCTGGCGATCCCCCGGCCCGCGCGTCCCCGCCGGGTGGTGGTCGACCCGGATCACGCCGTCCGCACCGAGGACCGGGCCGACGACGCCTGGCCCCGGCCCTGGACGGCGGTGGCGAGCGTCTTTCCCTACGAGCTCGACGTGGCGCGGCGGCGCCTGAGCGCCGAGGCCGCCCTGGTGCTGCGCCCGCGCTACGGCTCCCGGGGCTGGCTGCTGCTCACCGGCGAGACCTCGACCACCGACCTCGCCGCCGCCGCCGCGACCTGGGTCCACGCCGCCGGCCCCCTCCTCGACCGCAGGACCCGCCCGCTCCACCTGTGGGCCGGACTCGGCGCCGCCCTCCTCGACCCCGCCTACCGCCCGGTGGCCGGCGGGGGCACCGCGCTGGAGGCCTCCGCCGGCCTGTCCTGGGACGACCGGGTCGACCCGGAGCTGCCCCGGCGCGGGCGGCGGGCCTGGCTGGCCGGCGACGGCGGGCTGGTGCCCGGCGGCGACGCCTGGTGGGCCCTGCGCGCCGGCGGGGCGCGCCTGTGGCCCGTCGGCGGCCGCCTCGTGCTGGCGAGCCGGGCCTCCGCCGGCCTCGCCCGGGGCGGGGTCGAGCACCGGCTCCTCGACCTCGGCGGGAGCGGCGCGGTGGAGGGGCTGCCCCCGGGGACCGCCATCGGCACCGCCCGCCTCCTCGGCACCGGCGAGCTGCGCTGGGAGGCGCTGCGCCAGGTCTCCGTCCCCCTGCCCCTGAGCTGGCTGAGCGGCCTGCAGCTCTCCGGCGGGGCGGACCTCGGCTGGCTGCGGGCCGAGGACGCCGGGTCGGTCGCCGCCCTCGGCTGGCGGGCCGGGGCCGCGGTGCTCGTCGACGCGCTGGGCGCCCGCCCGAGCCTGCTGGGCGCCTGGTTGGCCGGCCCGGCGGCCGTCCCCGCCGATCTCGCCGGAGGCCCCCGGCTCTACGTCCGCATGCTCCAGCCCTTTTGAGCGCCCCCCGGCGGCGGGTCGCGGGGCGGCGGGTCGCGGGCTACCCTGCTGCCCTCGCGAGGTGCCCCTTGTTCCTGCTCCTGTCCGCCGCCGCCCTGGCGGCCCCCACCCC
>WGAH01000201.1 GCA_015489145.1 Deltaproteobacteria bacterium | reverse complement strand
GTGGGGGAGCTCGCCCCGGGCGGCGAGGTGACGGTCTTCTGCCGCGCCCGCTACGACCGCCTCGGCGGGGGCTGGCACCGGGGCGTGCGCCTGGTCGACCTGCCCACCGTCTACACCCGTCACCTCGAGGCCTTCGTCCACACCGGCCTCGCCCTGCCCCCGGCGGCGGCCCTCGCCGAGGTGGTGCACATCCACGCCGCCGGCCCGGCGCTGTGGGCCTGGCTGCCCCGCCTCGCCGGCCGGGCGGTGGTCGTGACCGTGCACGGGCTGGACTGGGAGCGGGCCAAGTGGGGCCCCGCCGCCCGCGTGGCCCTGCGCGGCGGGGCGTGGAGCGCCGCCCGCTTCGCCCACCGCCTCGTCGTCGTCGGCCGCCACCTCCAGGCGCACTTTCGCGAGCGCCACGGCGTCGAGGCGACCTTCATCCCCAACGGCGCCGGCGCCATCGCCCGCGCCCCCCTCGCCGAGGGCGGCGTGCCGGGGCTCCAGCCGCACCGCTACCTGCTCTACCTCGGTCGGCTCGTGCCCGAGAAGCGGCTGGATCGCCTGCTCGACGCCCACCGCCTCGCCCGGAACCCGCTCCCCCTCGTCGTCGTGGGAGCCGGCACCCACACCGACCGCCACGTCGCCGCGCTGCGCCGCCGGGCCGGGCCCGGGGTGGTCTTCGCCGGCCCGCGCCACGGCCGCGCCCGGGACGCCCTGCTCCGCCACGCCCGCGCCCTGGCCCTGCCGAGCGACGTGGAGGGCTTCCCGCTGGCGCCGCTGGAAGCGATGGCCGCCGGCCGCCCGGTGCTCCTCAGCGACATCCCGCCCCACCGGGAGCTGCTCGCCGAGGCCCCCGAGGCGGGCTGGCTGGTGCCGCCCCACGGGTGGGCCGCGGCGCTCCGCGACCTCGCCGCCCGCCCCGACGCCGAGCTCGCCCGCCGGGGCGCCGCCGGCGCCGCCCTCGTCGCCGACCGCTACTCCTGGGAGGCCGCCGCCGACCGCACCCTGGCGGTCTACCGCGAGGCCCTGGCGACGGCGCGCGGGGGTTGCCTTCCCGGCCAGAGGGGCTAGAATCGGGGCGTTCCTGCCCGGCCCGTGATTCCCGACGACGCCCGGCCCCCGTGTCTCGCCAAAGGGACTCAGCTCTCGCCGTGGACGTCAGGCCTTTCTGCAAAGGTAGGCGGAAGCGGTGATCATGGGACCCCCCTACTTGGGTAGGGGGTCCTGGCGTCGGTTCGACACGGCCAGGGTGGTGCCGCCCCTCCCGTCGCGGAGGGGCGTTTCCCTTCCGGGACGAGGAGCGCGGCGCGAGGAGGCCCCATGGCGCACCCCAAGCGAGGCCGCCCGAAGAACCGGCGAGCCGGCTGCCTGCTGTGCAAGCCCCACAAGGCGAACGGGGTCGACGACCCGCGGCGCCAGGAGCGGCGCGCGCGCATCGACGCCCGGCAGCAGCTCGCCGAGGCGCTGGAGGCGCCGGAGTCCCCGGCGTAGCCGGCCCCCCTCCGCGCGGGATTAGGGAGTCGCGTGCGCGGCCTCGCCCTGGTCCTGCTGTTCGGGAGCCTGCCCCTCGGGGCGGCCGCCGTCGAGATCGCCACCGCGCTGGCCGCGGCGGCGGCCCTCGTCGCGGCGGCGCGCCTCCCCCGCGCCCGGGTGGCGCCCCTCGCCGGGCCGGCGGCGGCGGTGGCGGCGGCCTGGCTGCTGGCGGCGGCCGGACGGGGCGGGGCGCAGCTCGTCGAAGCCCTCGGCCGCGCCTGGGTCCTGGCGCCGGCCCTCGCGATTCCGCCGCTGCTCGCCGGCCTCCCCGAGCGGTGGCTCCGCCGGGCCGAGGGCGCCGGCCTCCTCGTCGCCGCCCTCGTCGGCTGCGCGGCGGTGGCCGAGTTCGCCTGGACCGGGCAGGCCCGGGGGCCCTTCTCGCACCACCTCACCCTCGGCTACGCCCTGGTCGTGCCCCTGGCCCGGGCGGCGGCGGCCCGGGAGCCGGTGGCGGTCCTCGCCATCCTGGCGGGCGTCGTCGGCGCCGGCGCCACCGGGCCCCTCGTCGCGGCGGCGGTGGCGCTGGCGGGGGCGACCTGGCGACCCGGGCTCGCGCTGGCCCTCGGCCTCGCCGGCAGCCTCGCGGGCCTCGCCTGGCTGGCGCCGGCCGGCGAGGTCCACGAGCGCGCGCTGCTCTGGCACACCGGCGAGCTGCTCGCCGTCCGCCCCCTCGGGGTCGGGCCGGCGGGTTTTCGCGCCGCCGCCGCCGCGATCCAGCCGGGCCTGGCGGACGGCTTCTACTACCCGCTGCACGCCCACGACGCCGCGCTCCAGGTGGCGGCGCTGGCCGGCCTCGGCGCCTGGGTGGCCTGGGCGTGGCTGCTCGCGGTGCTGTGGCGCCGGGCGGACCGGGCCGGCCGGGCGGCCCTCGCCGCGATCCTCGTCGGCGGACTCACCCAGGACACCCTCGGCGACCTGGAGGTGGCCCGGGCGCTGCTCGCCTGGAGCCTGCTCCCGGCGCTGCGCCCGCGGCGCTGATCCCGTCCACAGGAGAGCCCCCCCCGCTACAGGCCCTCACCGCAAGAGATGGAGGAGACGCTGATTGCCGAGTGTGGTCCGGCGAGGGGGGCTGGTTCCTGTGGGATGGCTCCGCCGGCGGCGGAGACGCGCGGCCCTGGCGGGCCGACCCTTGCACCGATCAGCTTAGGGCCTCCCGCGGCCGCCCGCAAGCCCCTCCGTGTCACGGGAGGTCAAGGGGCGGTCAAGCCGCGGCGAAGGCCGCCTACCCACCGCGGCGCGCGGGCTCGGGGGGCGTGGGCGCGTCGTCGTCGGCGGCGGCGAGCTCGGCGACGCGCTTCGCCAGCTCGGCGAGGCGGAAGGGCTTGCGGACGAGGCCGGCCACGTCGCCGGCGGCGAGGGCCTTGCTGAGGAAGGCGTCGGGCTTGCCGGTGATGACGAGCACCTTGCAGCGGGGGCAGCGCTCGCGCACCGTGTCGGCCACGTCGCGGCCGCTGATGCCCGGCAGGTGCCAGTCGACGAGGACCACGTCGTAGGGGCGGTCGAGGTCGGCGAGGTGGAGCATCGCCTCCCGGCCGCTGCGGGCGGAGTCGACCCGGTGGCCCAGGCGGCCGAGGTACTCCTCGAGCAGCTCGCGCTGCTCGTCCTCGTCCTCGATCACCATGATGCGAAGCGCCGGCATGGCTCGCCTCCAGGGCGGAAGCTCCTATCGCGTGTCCGCCGGGATACCAGCCCCGGGCGCCCCGCCTCCCCGCAGG
>WGAH01000200.1 GCA_015489145.1 Deltaproteobacteria bacterium | reverse complement strand
GGGGAGGAGGGGCGTATCACGGCCGGCGAGCGCCGGGTTAGGACGCGCCGATGCTGATCCTCCTGTCCAACGACGACGGCATCGACGCCCCGGGGCTGGCCGCCCTGGCCGAGGGGCTGGCGGGGCTCGGCGAGATCGTCGTCTCCGCGCCGGCCGGCGAGCAGTCCGCCCGCAGCCACGCCTTCACGATGCACCGTCCGCTGCGGGTCACCGAGCGGCGGCCGGGCTGGCACGCCGTGCACGGCACCCCGGTCGACGCGGTCTACATCGGCATGCACCACCTGGCCCCCCGGCGCCCGGACCTCGTCGTGGGCGGGATCAACCGCGGCACCAACCTCGGCGACGACGTGCACTACTCCGGCACGGTGGCGGTGGCCCGGGAGGCCGCGCTCGCGGGCATTCCCGCCATCGCGGTCAGCCTGGAGGTCCCCGGGGATCGCGGGGCGGCGCCGGGCGAGGCGCTGCACTACGCCACCGCCGCCCGCGTCGCCCGCCGGGTCGCCGAGCGGGTCCTCGCCGAGGGGCTGCCCCCCAACGGCTTCCTCAACGTCAACGTGCCCAACCGCCCGCCGGGCGAGGAGCCGCCGCTGGCCGCCGCCACCCTCGGCCGCCGCCACTACGCCCCGACGGTGACGGCCTGCGCCGACCCGCGCGGCGGGCGCAGCTACTGGATCGGCGGGCCCCACCGCGGCTTCTCCGGCGAGGAGGACGCCGACGGCACCCTGTTCGAGCGCGGTTTCGCCACCGTCCTGCCGCTGTGGCCCGACTTCACCGATCGACGCGCCCTGCCGCGCGTGCGAAGCTGGTTCCCCCCGCCCCGCCCGGCCTGAGCCCGAGCGGGGCCCCGCGCCCGACAACCCGGAGGAGAGCAGGGATGGAGACCCTCGAAGCCGCGCTGAAGCGCACCATTCGCGACGTGCCCGACTTCCCCAAGCCCGGAATCGTCTTCAAGGACATCACGCCGGTGCTCCAGGACGCCGCCCTCATGCGGCGGATCGTCGACGACCTCGCCGCGGCCTCCGCCGGGGCCGAGGCGGTGCTCGGCATGGAGTCCCGGGGCTTCATCTTCGGCACGCCCCTGGCGCTGCAGCTCGGCGTGGGCTTCGTGCCGGCGCGCAAGCCCGGCAAGCTCCCGTACCACACCGTCGGCGTCGACTACGCCCTCGAGTACGGCACCGCCCGCCTCGAGGTCCACACCGACGCGATCCGGCCCGGCCAGAAGGTGGTGGTCGTCGACGACCTCCTCGCCACCGGCGGCACCGCCGCCGCCGCGGTGCAGCTCGTGCGCGAGCTGGGCGGCGAGGTGACGGCCTGCCTGTTCGTGGTCGAGCTCGGCTTCCTCGACGGGCGGGCGAAGCTCGACGTGCCCGTGCACGCCCTCGTCCGCTACTGAGCGCCCCCGGCGGGACGCGCCGCCGCCAGCACCGCCCGCCAGGCCCGGTCGACCTCGGCGGGCAGGGCCTCGGGCGGGCCGTCGTTGTGGATGACGGCGGTGGCGTGGCGGGCCTTGTCGGCCGCGGGCACCTGGGCGGCGAGCCAGGCCCGGGCCGTCGCCTCGCTCATGCCCCGGTCGCGGACGAGGCGGGCCACCTGCGTCTCGGGGCGGGCGACGACGACGAGCAGGGCGTCGTAGTCCCGCCAGGAGCCCGTCTCGACCAGCAGGGCGGCCTCGACCACCGCCGCCGGCGCGCCGGCCTCGCGCTGCCCCGCCAGCCAGGCCTCCAGGCGGGCGCGGATCAGCGGGTGGGTGATCGCCTCCAGGTCGCGGCGGGCGGCCGGGTCGGAGCGCACCAGCGCCCCGAGGCGCTGCCGGTCGAGGGCGCCGTCGGGGCCGAGGACGCCGGGGCCGAAGCGGTCCACCACCCGGGCGAGCCCCGGGGTGCCGGGGCGGACCACCTCCCGGGCGACGGCGTCGGCGTCGATCACCGGCACGCCCCGCTCGCGGAGGATGCGGGCGACGGTGGACTTGCCGGTGGCGATGCCGCCGGTGAGGCCGACGGCGATCACGGGGCGGCCTCCGCGTCGGCGGCCTCGATGGCCTGCACGGCGCGGTCGAGGTGGCGGCGGGGGCGCCGGCGGGTCTCGGCCTCCCGGGCGGCGCGCAGGGCGGGCAGGGCCTCGCGGGTGCCGAGGAGGCCGAGGATGTCGGCGCAGGGGACGAGGATGTTGCCGAAGCGCTCGGTGTGCTCGACCGCCTCGATGCAGCGCGGCGCCAGGTAGCGGTCGAAGTCGTCGAGGGAGGCCAGCGCGTCGGCCACGGCGAGGGAGGCGCGGTCGCCCCGGCGGGCGAGGCGCACCGCCCGCCGCACCCGCCGCCGCAGCTCCCGGGCGGCGAACAGGCGGTCGCTGGCGTCGGGCTCGAGGAGCTGCCCGAGGTAGTCGTCGAAGGTGCGCGGGCCGGTCTGCACGACCTGCGCCCCGGGCTGGGCGCGCGCGGCGGGCGAGGCGAGCAGCCCGGCGAGGAGCAGCGCGGCGAGGCGGCGACCCATCAGGCGTCCTCGAGCTTCTCGATGTAGCGGAAGATCGTGCGCGGGTCGACGCCGAGGTCGCGGGCGGTCTCGGCCTTGTTCCAGTTGTTGAGGTCGAGGGCCTCGCGGATGTAGTTCTTCTTGAAGTTCTCGGTCGCCACGTCGAGGGGGAGGATCTCGCGCTTGGTGTGGGCGGGGATGCCGAGGTCGTCGGCGTTGAGCAGGGCCCGGTCGCTCATGATCACCGCCTTCTTGATGCGGTTCTCGAGCTGCCGGACGTTGCCGGGCCAGTAGTAGTTGAGCATCGCCCGCACGCACTCGTTGGTGAAGCCCCGCGCCCGGCTCCCGTACTGCTCGGCGTAGCGGTGCAGGAAGAAGCGGGCGAGCTCGTGGATGTCCTCGCCGCGCTCGCGCAGCGGCGGGAGCTGGATGCTCACCTCGTTGAGGCGGTAGTAGAGGTCCTCGCGAAAGCGGCCGGCCTCGATCTCGGCGGCGAGGTCCTTGTTGGTGGCGGCGACGACGCGGATGTCCACCGGCCGGGGCTTGAGGTCGCCGACCCGCTCGATGGCGCGCTCCTGGAGCACGCGCAGGAGCTTGACCTGGAGGTTCATCGGCATCTCGCCGATCTCGTCGAGGAAGATCGTGCCGCCGCCGGCGGCCTCGAACTTGCCCACCTTGTCGGCGATCGCGCCGGTGAACGCGCCCTTCTTGTGGCCGAACAGCTCGCTTTCCAGCAGGTTTTCGGGGATGGCCCCGCAGTTGATCGAGATGAACGGCCCCTTCTTGCGGGGGCTGAGGCGGTGGATCTCGCGGGCGACGAGCTCCTTGCCGGTGCCGGTCTCTCCGAGGACGAGGACGCTGATGTCGGTGGGGGCGACCCGGCGCAGGACGCGGAACACCTCCCGCATCGCCCTGGAGGAGCCGATCATCGACCCCTGGGCCCGCCGCCGCAGGGCCTCGCGCAGGTTGCGGTTGGTGACCTTCAGCTCGTTGAGCATGATCGCGGCGTGCATGACCATGCTCGCCTGGCTGGCCCAAACCTGGAGGATCGCGAGGTCGTCCTCGGTGAACAGGCCGGTGACCGCGTCGTTGCCGAGGTAGAGCACGCCGAGCAGGTCGTTGCGGTACAGCAGCGGCACGCACATGACGCTGGTGACCTTGAGGTCGACCACCGAGCGGGCGCGGGCGAACTTGCGGTCGTTCATCGCGTCGCTGACGATGACCGGGCGGCGGAGCTTGATCACCTGGTCGACGATGGTGTCGCTGACGCGCGAGATGTCGAGGGTCTCCCGCCCGACGTTGTGCGAGGCGGCGAGCTGGCGCTGGTTGTCGCGCAGCACCAGCACGAAGCCCTTCTCGGCCCCGGTCAGCTCGACGACGGCCTCGAGGAGCAGCTTGAACAGGCGCTCGGGGTTCTCCTCGCGCATGACGGCGCCGCTGAACTCGACGAGGCGCTCCATCGCCTCGACGGCGTGGCGGGCCCTGTCCGGGGTGGCCTCGGCCTCGGGGCGTCCGGGCAGCAGGCGCAGCTCGAAGCGGCCGAGCTGGAAGGCGTCGCCCTCGCGCAGGGTGGCCTTGCGGACCGGCTCGCCGTCCACGTACAGCTCGCGGGCCGCGCCGACGGTGGAGATCGTGTAGGTCCCGCCCTTGCGGAGGATCTGCGCGTGGGTCGGCGCGAGGTGCGGGTCGTCGAGCACGACGTCGTTGCCGCGCTTGCGCCCGATCGTGACGAGGGGCTTGTTCAGGGCGACGTCGCGGGTGCTGCCCCGCACCGGGTCCTTGCATCGGAGGAAGGCCATGCGCGTGCTCCTGGCGCCCCCGGGGGCGCTCGGGGCGGGCAGTATAAGGCTTCCCCCGGGCCCGGCAAAGGGAGCGCGCTCGACTCAGAAGCGTCCCTGGATCGCGGCCCCCGGCGCCGGGGCGGCCTCGTCCTCCATGAGCCGGGGCACGACCTCGAGGCGCCAGTGGCGGGCGGCGTCCACCCGGCCCCAGGTCCACACCGCCCAGTAGGCGCCGGTGAAACCCCACTGGAGGTCGCGCAGGCGCTCGATGCGGCGGCGGGCCTCGTCGTCGCCCTCGGCCCAGGTGCGGTTGGCGCGGGGCGCGAGGACGGCGAACAGGGCGGTGCT
>WGAH01000199.1 GCA_015489145.1 Deltaproteobacteria bacterium | reverse complement strand
GGGACGGGCCTCTCGTCGTAATCCAGGCGGATGTGAACGACGCGCCCGTACATGCGCAGCGGCAGCCCGTCGGACGCCACAAACTGGAATGCGGCCTGCATCCCCGGCATCCAGCGCCACCCCGGGGCGGCGACGGCGCGGCTGGCGAGGTCTTCGAGGTTGGCGGGCATCAGGTTTCCCCGTATTGATGTTGATGTTGATGTTGATGCCGCGCCGTCATCGCTCCCCCCGCCGCCCGCGCCGTCGGAGCCGCCGGCCCATCCAGCGGCGGAACAGGGCGATGCGGAGCGGCCGAGCAAGCCGACGCCACGGCCGCAGGCGAAGCGTTGACAGGACGTGCAGAACGAGCCAGCGCCAGGTCATTGCTCACCCCACAGCTCTGGGTGACGCCGCCGCAGCTCTGCCACGTCCACCGGCACGGTGAGATGCAGGATGCCGCGATGATCCCGGTGGATGTCGTGGTCGGAGGCCATACCGAGCAGGGCTATATGGCCGTTGACCACGACATAGGTGCGCGTCTGGCGCGGGTCTTTGGTACGTACCACGAGGATGACCACACCTGGGGGAAGGTCCGTCATCACCTCGACCTGGATGGGCAGGTCGAGAGGGGCCACATGACGCCTCGCCATCGTTCACCTCAACGGTTGCGCCGCCCCGACGCGGGGGGCGAGCCACCGCAGGGGCATCGGTCTTCCAGCGCCCGGCGCAGCCGGACGATCTCGGCGGCCATCAACCCCACGAGGCGCGCAAGCTCGGGGGCCATCGCCATCAGCTCGGCGTACCTCCCACCGTAGGGAACCGGCTCCACGTAGTCGCCGTCGCCCGTCTCGCCGCCGCCCTCGATGTGGCACACCTCAGCCGGCCACGCTTTCCCCTCTGGGACCGTCTCGATGCGCCACACGCCGCCGAGGTCCACGGCCCGCAGGGGCATCAGCCCATCGGCCAGCCCGGCAAGCTCGCTGGCGCGCTCCAGCAGCTCGGCATCAAGGTCGTGCTCGTCGAGCAGGCGCAGCATGTCGCCCGCGAGGGAGGCAAGACCCGGTACGTCGCGCGGGTCCTCGGGCGTCACGAGCCCGAGCGCCGCGCCGATGCGCACGAGCCGGCGGCCGAGGGCGTCGAGGGCGGCGGTGTCAGCGGGGTCGGCGGTCCTCTGTTGTCCTCGGTGGTCATCCTCGGGCGGCAGGTTCAGGTCGATGAAAACGTCCTCGTCTTCCAGGTAAAGCTCGGTGTACGGCCCCCGGTGATCCGGCTGCCGGATCGGGCCATGCACCGAGTCTCGGTGGGCAGCAACGATGGCGTCGTGAACCTCGTCGGAGACATGCACGCCGGCCGCGACCACCAGGTTGCAGATTCCGACCTTCACCCGGGCGGGGTCGAACACCTCTCCACACCCGGCCCGCTCGAAGACCTGGCGGACGATGGCGCGGACCTCGGCGGGGGTGGGATCGCGGGTCATCGGTCCTCCGTGGCGGCGATGAGCCGCAGGTCCGTCCAGTCCTGACTGGCCATTTCTCCCCCTACCCCAAGGTGAACGCCACGGCGTGGTACTCGGCCAGGAACGCCGCGAGCGGGTCGAGGGGGTGCTTGCGGTGGTAGTCGTTGAGCGCCGTCCACGCCTTCCAGCGCTGGACCTCCACCGGCAGCTCGCGGAATGCGTCCGCCTCGTCGTGGCGGACGTAGATCATCGCCGCGATGGGGTGCTGGTCCGCGTCGCCCATCTGCTTCACGCCCTGGAGCATCAGCAGTCGGGCGACGCGGTGGTAGTGCATGGTGACCGCCCTCGGCAGCGCGGACACCTCCCCCGGCCGCAGGCTGGCGGGAGCGCGCGCAGGCATCGCGCGGGCCAGCTCCGCCGGCGGGTCGTCGTAGTAGACGCCGAGGCCGCCGGACTCGACGGCCACGCACAGCGTGCCGAACAGCCGGCGGTGGGCACGCACCACGACGCCTGGGGCGAACCCGCGCTCGCGCCCGAAGGCGATGATCACCTCACGGCGCGTCACCTCGTCTGGGACGGGGGGCATCGCTTCTCCCGGACGCATTGGTTGAGAACCCGCACGAGCAGCGGGTCTCCACGACTGAGGCACGACTCGGGCAGGCCGTCGCACGCGGCTGCGGCCTCCACGCATATCGCCGCGTCGGTCACCTGCCGCCGGCTCCAGAGCCAGGCTCCGGTGACCATTCCGATTGCGCCGAGTACGACGAGGAGGACAGACCAATCTTCGCGGGTCATCCTGCCTCCTCGTCGAGATGCTCAGCGATCTCGGCCTTGCCCATCTCGCGCCGCGCGCGGTTCATCGCGCGCTTCGCGAGGCGCTTCATTCGCTGGGCCGCGTTGGGGGTGATCCACCGCGCCCGCGCACGAAGGCGCAGCGCGGTGGAGACCTGCTTGACCGGCGGCTTGAGCTTCATCGGCCTTCCTCCAGACACTTGATGATGTGCGCGGGGTGTTGTGCCGCGCACTGGATGATGCGGTGGACTCCCATCGCAGCGTAGATGGCGACGCCCAACGCGCTGGCGAGGAAGACCACGCCCCAGAGGTCGTCGATGCGGCGGTTCATCCCTCAGCCTCCTTCCGCAGCAGGTCGTCGATGACCTGCGCGATGAACCGGCTGTAGGCGGACCACTCCGGGAACGGGGGGTGCGCGTCGTACCGCTGCTTGATGTGCTGCACGACGCGCCGCACATGCTTCCAGGTGTACGCCCGGCGCTGTCGAGTGGTGGCTCCGATGGGGGTCGGCTCCAGCCAAGGCCAGTGCTCGACGAGGTCCCTGATCACCCCGTCGTCGGCGTCAGGCAGCGCCTCTCGGAACAGCCGCTCTGCCACGGCAGCCCCGCGCTGCTGGCGGCGGCGCTCCTTCTCGGCCGCCTCCCGTTCCACGCGGTTTCGGCGCTCCAGCCACAGACGGTCGCGGGCCTCCAGCGTCACTGACGCCTCCCCCGCCCACACGAGGTGGTCACCCGCCACGCCGATGGGGCGCAGCTCTCGCACCATTCGCCAGTCCGGGCCGAGGTTCGGCTCGGGAGGGTCCACGATCCCGACCCCAAGGGGGCCGAGCACGATGACCTGGTGGATGCGGTCGAGGTCTTCTTCGCGGGCGGGGCGCATCACATGACCTCCCTGGTGAGCGCAGGCATGGGGACGACCCGCATGGGGATGACCCGCACAGTGTGGTCGTGTAGCCACATGACCGCATCGACCCCCGACGAGATGCTCTCCGGCGCTGGGGCGTCTGTCAGCAGCACGAGGCTGATCTGAGGCAGCCCCCCAAAGCTCTGGTGGAACGCCTCCAGGAGGTCCATCGCCTCCTGGATGACTTCTTCCGCCGGGGCGTCGTCGGCCAGGATGGAAACGGCGTGCCCGGCCTGGCTGACCAGCATCACGCCGACTCCGCTCGCGCCGGTCTTGCGCCGGCCCCTGGCGAGCATGTCGGCGAACTCCCGTGCGTTGACGGGCGCGACAACCACGGTGTCAGGCATCGGTCTCCTCCCCGTCGGGGGTCTCCAGCGCCCGAAGGACGGTCTCCCGCAGGAAGGCCGACAGGCTCGGCTGGGGGGCACCCTTGAACGCGGCGTAGATGATCTCCTCCTCGTCCGCGTTCACCGTGAACGACATGGGGCGGACGCGAGCCTTGCGGCGGTCCAGACGACGACGGTGTGCCATCACGACCTCCAGATGAGGGGCTTCACCCGCGCACCGGCCTGGATACCGATCCGCCAGACGAAGACGCCGTAGTCGGCGGCGTCGGTGCCCTTGCCCGTGAACGACGGGCGGGGGGTGAGGGTGTAGAGGGTGTGGAACGGGGGCCGCCTCAGCGGCTCCCCGGCCGGCGGCCACAGGAGCGGCTGGCTCGCCCGAGGGGCGAGGAAGCTCAGCCGAAGCAGCATCGCCACCGTACCGTTCGGCCCGGCGAGGTCG
>WGAH01000198.1 GCA_015489145.1 Deltaproteobacteria bacterium | reverse complement strand
TCCGGCGGGTCACCGTGCTCCGCGACGGCGAGCCGCGCCGCGTCAACGTGCGGCGGGTGCTCAAGGGCCGCGAGCCCGACCCGCCCCTGGTGGCCGGCGACCAGGTCTTCGTGCCCGAGTCGGTGCTGTAGGCGGAGGCGCGCGCGTCGGGCCGCGCCCGCCGGCGGGGCGGTTCTCTTTCAGTGCTCTTTCATTCCGGGCTCGCGGCCGCCGAGCACGGGGCGCCCGCTGTGGCCGTCGACGAACAGCTCGGCGCTGCCCCCCGCCGGGCTCGCCACCACCGGCAGGCCGGAGGCGGCGGCCTCGATGATCGCGAGGGGAGCGACCTCGACGAAGGAGGGCAGCGCCAGGACGCGGGCGCGGCGCAGCTCCTCGACCATGTCCGCGCGGGAGACGCGGCCCGGCGCCTCGACCCGGTCGGCGAGGCCGAGCTCGGCGACGAGGCGGTCGAGACGGGCCGCGTAGGCCGGCTGGGCCCGCAGCCCGAGGAGGCGGAGGCGCGCCTCCACCCCGCGTCGGCGCAGGATCGCGAGGGCGCGCACCGTGGCGGCGGCGTTCTTGATCGGGCCGATGTCGCCGGCCTGCACGACGAGGGGCGGGTTGGCCGCCGGGTCGGCGGGGCGCTCGAGGAAACGCGGGTCGACCGGGTTGGGCACGAAGTGGACGCGGCCGGCGATCTGCCCCTCGAGGGCCCGCGCGACGTAGCCGGCGATGGCGATGACGTGGCGGTAGCGCCGCCGCGCCGGCGGCTCGCGCAGGGCGTGGAGGGCGGCCCGGGCGGCGCCGAGGCGGGCGCCGGCGAAGCGCAGCTCCCGCTCGGGCAGGCCGTGGACGCTCAGGACGGCGGGCCGGCGCGCCCCGTCCACCAGGGCGGCCGAGCCGCGGACGTGGATGACGTCGGGGGCGATGGCGTCGAGCACCCGGGCCACCTCGGCCCGCACCGGGCCGGGGTGGGGGCTGGCGCGCGACAGCCGCCCGCCGCGCAGGCGGTGCAGGACCACCCGGGGGGGGCCGAGCACCCGCACCTCGTCGCGGGGAGCCCGGTGGTGGACGACGTGGATCTCGAGGTCGGGACAGAGGCGTGCAAGAGCGCGCAGGAGCACGACGGCACCGACGCCCACGCCGCGACCGGGCTGGTCCAGCTCGCCGGGAAACACGCTGGTGACCATGGCCAGCCGCATGGGATCGGCATAACGCGGCGGCGCTCCGGGCCGATCCCCGGAGCGGGACGAACCGCGGGAGGTGTCCCCTTGGCACGCGTCGAGAAACCCTTTCGCCCCCCCGTCGAGCGGCCCGCCGGTGCCCGACGGCCGCGCTAAAGTGAGAGCCATGCGGTGTCTCGTCACGGGTGGTGCCGGCTACATCGGCTCGCACGTCGTGCTGCACCTCCTCGAGGCGGGGCACGAGGTCGTGGTCCTCGACGACTTCCGCACCGGCCACCCCGAGGCCCTTCGCCGGGTGCAGGAGCTCACCGGCCGCCCGACCCTGCTCGTGCGGGGCGACGTGGCCGACGCCCGCGTCGTCGCCCGGGCCGCCGCCGGCGTCGACGTGGTCTTCCACCTCGCCGCCTCCAAGGCGGTGGGCGAATCGATGGTGCGCCCCGAGGCCTACTTCCAGAACAACCTCGCCGGCATGACGGGGCTGCTCGAGGGCATGGTGCGGGCCGGCGTGAAGCGCGTGGTCTTCTCGTCCTCGGCGGCGGTCTACGGCTCCCACGCCCGCATTCCCATCTCCGAGGACAGCGCGCTCCGCCCCGACAGCCCCTACGGCCTCAGCAAGGCCCAGGGCGAGCAGATGCTGGCCTGGATGGCGCGCAGCCGCGGCTGGTCGGCGGTGTCGCTGCGCTACTTCAACCCCGTGGGCGCCCACGCCTCCGGGCGCATCGGCGAGCACGCCCCGCACCCCACCGGCCTCGTCCCGCGGGTGCTGGCGGCGCTCCTCGGGCAGCGCCCGGGCTTCACCATCTTCGGGACCGACTACGACACGCCCGACGGCACCTGCATCCGGGACCTGGTGAGCGTCGAGGACCTCGCCCGCGCCCACCTCGCCGCCCTGCCCCTCCTCCGCGAGCCGGGTCACGCCGCCTACAACGTGGGCACCGGCCTGGGCCACAGCGTGCTGGAGGTCGTCGAGGCCGCCCAGGAGCTCACCGGCATCGACCTGCCGGTGATGACCGGCCCGCGCCGCGAGGGCGACATGCCGGTGGCGGTGGCCGACCCGCGGCGCTTCCGCGAGGCGACGGGCTTCGAGGCCCGCGACGGGCTCCTCGACATGATCGCCTCGGCCTGGCGCTGGGTGAGGGCGAACCCCCACGGCTACGACACGCCCCGCCGGCGCCTCGGCGAGGCCGAGCCGCTGTTCGCCTGAACCGCCGCCTCAGGCCCGCCGCCGTCCGAGGGCCCACCAGGCCGCCAGCGCGAGGCCGCCGAGGGCGCTGAGCGCGAGGCCCGGGCCGAGGCCGGCGGGGCGGTAGCGCAGGGTGAGGGCGCGGTCGCCGGCGGCCACCGGCACGCCGAGCTGGTAGCCGTTGACGACGACGACGGGGGCCGGGCGGCCGTCCACCCGCGCCGACCAGCCCTCGTCCCAGCTCTCGACGAGGACGGCGACGCCGGCCGGGTGGCCCGGGGGCAGGGCGATGCGGCGCGTCTCGACGTCGGGGGCCGCGAGGTCGAGACGCGCCGCATCGCCCTGCCC